>CALXMJ010000001.1 GCA_944389445.1 uncultured Victivallales bacterium
TCACCGTCGAACCCGCGGCCAGCCTGCCGCGCACCGTTCTGCAAAACGGACGGAAAATTCTCATCGTCAACCCCCAGCCGACCTCTCTCGACCGGTATGCGGAACTCAAATTCGACGATCTGAAAACCGTTTTCGAAGCACTGGAACGGAAACTGGAAACCACACGGGCCTGACGTCTCCCTCTCCCCTCATCCTCTTCCGCAATCGGGCAGGACAGCTCTCCTATTCCTTTCGAAGCCTCGGCTTTGCGGAATCGGGCGTCCGCCAGGAATCGCGCAGTTTGGCATCGCCGCCGAACGGAAGGGATTGCTCCGAGGAAATCAGAATCAGGCCCGGCATCGTCTTCAGTCGGCGGATGCCCTCCATGTCTTCGGAAATGCTCAGGACCTCCAGCGTACTCAATTCCAGAAGCGGGGAAATATCCCGGAGCTTTTTGCAGTTGTAGAGTCCGAGAACCGCCAGCGGCATTCCGCGCAGAGGGGAAAGATCCGAAATGCTTGTTCCATCCAGCCGCAGGAATTCCAGCGGCATTCCGCGCAGGGGCTCCAGCGAAACAATCGGATTCAAGCCCGCATCAAGCCGCTGCAGCGGCATTCCGCGCAGGGGCTCCAGCGAAACGATCCCGTTGCCCCGGCAGAGAAGACGGTCCAGGGCAAATCCCTTCAGACTCTCCAGCGAGGAAAGCCGGTTCCAGGAACAGTTCAGATCAACCAGTGATCCGGAATCCAGCGGAGACAGATCGCTGATGAGATTCTCCTGGCAGAACAGAGTCTGAAGCGGCAGTCCGCGGAGCGGTTCCAGCGAAGTGATGCGGTTGCCGGAACACCCCAGCACCTCCAGCGGCATGCCGTCCAGCCCGGCAAGACTGGTCAGATTGTTGTCGGAGCAGTCCAGATACACGAGCTTCATTCCGGAGAGCGGAGTCAGGTCTCCGATCCCGTAACCGGAAAGATTGAGTCGCGTAATATCCTTTGTCCGGACAATATTTCTCATCAGTTCCGGGATCACATAATCGGGAAGCCGCCGATGGGGAAGCTGAAGAATGTTCTTCACGATCCCCGTATTCGGATTCCGCTTGAAAATATCATTGACGATCGACAGGGACGCTCTGTAATTTCCACTGCGCCAGAGCATCAGGGCATCAATCTCCAGAATCTTCTCCCGATAGGCGAACGCGGTGAAACGGGAAGCGATCCGCCGTTTGATTCCGATCAGGATCTGAGAACGTTTCTGTTCGTCCTTCACGGAACCCGCGGCTGTGGCGTAGGCTTTTGCCAAGGCCTCTTCCGCGACGGGACCACGCACATAATCGTCCGCGATCGTCAGATACTTGTCGATCGCGTCCTCGAAATGACGCGTTTCGACCAGCGCATCCCCGGCGATCACCGGACTGGCCTTCTCCGGCAGCGCCAGCCGGAACACCCGGATCGAACAGAGCACCGAGGCCGATCCGAATGAACGCAGACCGATCTGTTCATATTCCCGGCCGGTCAGCGGAAACAGGTCGACTGCCGAAAGCTCATGACCGTTCACCGTGACAGAGAGTTTCTCGTTCACCCGTTCGATCTCAATCCGGTTCACAGCTCCGTTCTCAATCCGGGAGGCCGCTCCGGAAATGATCTCCGGCACATTCCCCTTCTCGTTCTTGTAGATCAGATCCATGGAGCCGCGATAGCCGGATGTATGGAAAGAATATCCCCCCGGCAGACGCCACCACGCCGGCAGAGGTTCAAAACGGGAGTTCAGACAGACTTCAAAGGCGTTTCCGGGCGAGGCGGAAAACACCTCCAGAATAATTTTCACATTTTCCTTGATCTTCGTATCCGTGAGCCAGAGCCACTCGCCGCGATGCATCTTCAATCCGGCGGAGGAAAGGGTCCATGCGGGAATCCGTTTGGAAAGGGTTCCGTCATAAAAAGCAATTCCGTCAAGACTCGTCCCCGGGACCGTGAAATCCCGTTCGAATGCCGAAATCCAGTCTCCATGCTGACGCGAAAATTCCAGCATCGCATACAGCCCCGTCAGAAGAAGCAGAAACAGCGTCACACTCACCGACAACACCGATATCCGATGTCTCCTGGTAAAGAGCAGCGCCTTTTTCAACGGAGTTGCCCGTTCGGCGTGGGTCGCATGACCGCTCAGAAACGCAAGCACATCGTTCCGGAGCTCCTTTGCTCCCTGATAACGGTCGGCGGGCTTCACAGCCATGGCCTTCATCACGACAGCCTCCAGACTGCTCGGAATGATCCGGTCCGGAGCACGCTTCGAGGGAGGAACGATTATTCCATTGATCGTTTCGGCAAGCATCTCCTTCAGAGTTTTTCCCTGAAGAGGATTCTGAAAGGTCAGCATGGAATAAAGGATCGCTCCGAGGGAATAGACATCGGTCCGGAAATCCTTTTCGCTGTTTTTCCCGGCGGCCTGTTCCGGCGCCATGTATCCGGGAGTTCCCTTCCGGATGCCGTCGCCGGTACGGTTTTCAAGGACGGGGAAATCCATCTCCGGCGGGGCCGTCGCATCCGGTTCTTTTTCCGTAATGACTTTTGCCAGTCCCCAGTCCATGATAATCACTTCGCCGAAATCGCCGAGCTGGATGTTCTCCGGTTTCAAGTCCAGATGCAGAACGCCTTTGGAATGAGCGAATGCCACGCCGTTGCAGATCTTGATGAACACCAGCAGGAGCTTGTCCAGCGTATAGTTTTCCAGATACTCGGGATCGCCATCGTGAAGTTTACGGATCACGGAGGCGAGATTCTCCCCCTTGATCAGCTTCATGGTGAAATAAGGGGAACCGTGCGTATCGACGCCGATATCGTGGACAGGGACAATATTCGGATGCTCCAGACTCGCGGTAATGCGTGCCTCTTCAATAAAACGGATGATGTCGCGCCTGGGACGCGACTGCGCGTCCGGCAGAAGAGCCATGGCAATGTCACGGGTCGTATCCCGGTCCTTGACCTGAATGACGACCTTCATTCCGCCATGACCGATGCTCTTCCGGAACTTGTACTTTTCCGGCGGCTTCCGCGTAAGGGTGGAAAGGACATCGCCGGAGTCGATTTCAAGATTTTTCAGATCGAGAGGCGCACCGGGATCGGCCTCCGTATTGCGGTAAAGGCCCTCGATGTCGATATGGACCGTCTCCATGCCGGATATGGTATCGGACGGCGGTTCCGGAATCTCCGGTGTCTTGGACTCACTCATAAAGCCTCACAGAAATATGAACCGGGACGGGGAAGAACCGTCCCGGCAGAAAAAACATTCCAGCCGGAGGGTCAGAATGTGAATTTGGCGTCGGAAAGGCGTCTTGCGAATTCATCCAGAACAGCCTTTTCCTCCTCCTGTCCGCCGCGAGCGACAAAAGTCGCGCTGAAACGGACATAGTTTCCGGCATCATCCCAGGGCACGGAGCTGATGAGCTTCGTCTTGATGAGCCACTGGCTGAAATCCTCGCCGGAGGTGAACACGGTGCCGTCGGAAGCGGCTTTCGGAGCCTTCACATAGAGATAGAAGGAGCCGGCCGGCACCTTTGCGTTGAATCCGAGCTTCCGGAGGGTTTCCACCATGCTGCGGAGACGGCGCTCGTACTTGGCGCTGATTGCCGGAGTGATCGCCGCCTGATCGTCCAGAGCGGCAATGGCGGCTTTCTGGATCGCGATGAACTGTCCGCTGTCGGCGTTGTCCTTGACGGTCGCAAACGCCTTGACCGCCAGCGGATTGCCGCAGACCCAGCTCAAACGCCATCCGGTCATGTTGAAGCCTTTGGACATGCTGTGCAGTTCCACCGCGACATCCTTGCCGCCGGGAACCGACAGAATGCTCAGCGGCTTGCCGACAAAATTCAGCGGCGCATAAGCGGCATCGCTGACGATTAGAATCTCGTGCTTTTTCGCAAAGGCGATCGCCTTCTCAAAGAATTCGACCGTAGCGGAAGCGCCCGTGGGATTGTTCGGATAGTTCAGGTAAAGCAGTTTGGCACGGCGGCACTGATCCTCGGTGAGACTGTCGAGATCGGGCAGGAAGCCGTTCTCTTCCAGAAGCGGAAGTTTGACCAT
>CALXMJ010000002.1 GCA_944389445.1 uncultured Victivallales bacterium
GAACAGGGAGTGACCGAAGAGGAAATCCGGACACTGGTCGACATCGGCGGAGAACAGGGAATCATTTCTCCGGAGAAAAAGGAGATGCTGGAAAACGTCTTTGAATTCAGTTCGAGGGAAGCTTCCGAAATCATGACCCACCGCACGGAAATCACGGCGGTCAGCCGGGATGCCTCCCCGGAGGAAATCGAACGGATTTTCATCCATGCGACGTATTCCCGTTTTCCTGTTTATCAAGGGGATCTGGATGATATTGTCGGCGTGGTCCATATCCGCGATTATTTTACAGAAAAATACAAACGCGGCGTCTCGCCTGATCTGTCCGCTGTGATGAAGCCCGCCTATCTCGTACCGGAGACCATTCGTGCCGACCGTCTTTTCATGGATATGAAGCGGGAGAAAATCGGAATGGCGGTTCTTCTGGATGAATTCGGGGGAACCGCCGGGATCATCACCAATGCCGACCTCGTTTCCGAAATCGTCGGTTCCTTCGCCGACGAGCACTCAACCGATCATGAAACGCTGGAATCGCTCGGCGAGAATATCTGGCGGGTGGATGCATCCATCCGTCTGGATCAGTTGAAGCGGTCCACCGGAACCGCTCTGCCGGAGGATTCCCGATATGACACTCTCGGAGGTTTGATCCTGACCAAAGTCGGAAGCGTTCCTGAAAACGGAACGGTAATCAACCTTTCCGATCTCGGGCTCTCTCTGCAAGTGGAAAGCGTCAAGGGACAGCATATCGGGAAAGTGGTCTTACGGAAAAACAGCGAATCCGGAATCGGTTGAACAGACTTCATTTCTCCATTCATTCCCTCTTCTTCCGTGAAGGTTCCGCTCCTTTGACGTCTGAAAAATATAAGAAATTTTATTAAAAGCGTCTTTTCGCGAATCTTTTCCCAAAAAAAAGCGTTTTTTTTGCCGGATGAATCCGTTTTTGTTTTGCAATCGGGATTTTCCGCATATAAGTTATTGCAAAGGAGCAACGGCTCCAGCCTGAGTATACGATTGCGTACCGGCAATTTTCTCCGGGAGGGAAAAGGTCCATCGCTGCGGAGACTGAGGAGGAGGAAGGAATCCGGCGACGGGAGGGTTTGCCGGATTCTAAGATTTGATTTACCGGAACAGAGGCAAGATCCGGTGAAGACGTTCGGCGATGCCGATTGGCAGTAAACGGAGAACATCACAAAATGAAGAGCATTTATGTAGGCAATCTGCCTTACAGTGCAACAGAACAGGAAGTCAGGGATCTGTTCGGATCCTACGGAGAAGTAAAGCTGGTAAAACTCGTAATCGACAGAGAAACAAACAGGCCCAAGGGGTTCGGATTCGTCGAAATGGACGATGCCGCTGCCCAGGAGGCAATTCAGGCACTTGACGGTCAGGAGTTCGGCGGAAGACGGCTGCGCGTCAATGAAGCAAGAGAAAGAGCGGATCGGCCTCGCTCCTTTGGAGACCGCCCGCAGAGACGATTCGACGGACCTCGCGGAAACGGAGGCTTCCGGCCCCGCGGAGAGCGGCCGCAAAGACCGACGGAAATCTGATTCCGTCCGATATTTTCGCCAACTATACCCGGCGGCCTCCCGGCGCCGGGTATTTTTTTATGTGACTTCCCGTGCAATGTGTCCGCCGGAATCTTCCGGGTGGAATTCCGTAATGTTTCCGGAAAACCTGGCTGAAATAGAACACATTGCGGAACCCGACCGCTCCGGCAATTGTCTTCAGAGGCATTTCCGTATTCAACAGCATGTTTTTCGCTCTTGTCATGCGTTCATCCTCCAGCAGGCTCCGGAACGGAACCGTAAACAGTTTTTTCACAAGATGACTTGTCCGGGAAGGAGAGAGCGCAAGATATGCGGCAAGGTCTTCCAGAACCACCTCTCCGTGGGCGTTTTCCGTCAGGAAACGGCGAATCTCATGGCGACGCGAACTCATTCTCCGCCGATCCTCCTTCCGGCACAGTTCCGTGGAACAGTAAATAACCGACTGACCGAATGTGAACAAAACCCGGCTCAACTGTTCCAGAGTTTCCCGATCAAGTTCTTTTAAAGCGCAGAACTCCTGTTTGACGGACTTCGGCAGAATTTCCGGCGGAGTTTCACCCGTCTCACGGAATACACCCGCATACATCAGAAAAACAAGCGAACCGTTTCGGACGCCCGGAACGATGAGCTCGGTTCCTCCTTTCCAGCACTTGTGCAGATATGGACGAAAAGCTTCCCGTGCCAGCGATTCCGCCTCAAACAGACAGCTCCTGTTGCAGTAGGTGTGCCAGAACGGCATTGAATAGCGCAAGGCCGTGCAGAATGGATGCGTATGACGACGATGATCTTCGAAAATATGCTCGCCGGACTTGCTGTAAAGAAGTCCCCGGCAGTCGTGGATTGTGATGACAACACCGAACCGCTTCTCGATGCAGATCAGCGTTTCCCTCAGGTATTTACCGGGATTTTCCGGATCCATCACGTCAAAATATTCCATAAAACATCCTTTTCAGCATTAATTTATAAATATATAGCCGAAAAATGAATTGTCAACAAGCCCTTTCCGGGATACATTCATAGCCGGAAAATGAAATCCGCAAACAAGGGAAAGGGGAAAAAGAATTGTATTCCTGGCGATGGAATGTTTTCTGGGTCTGGTGTTCGCTGTTTCTGGCGGTGACCGGATATTCGCAGGCCTATCCAGTGATTCCTTTTTTCCTGGAGGAACGGTATGGACTTTCCTCTCCGGAAACGCGGAACTTCTATATCGGCATGATCGCTTTTGCAGGGAATCTCGGATTTCTGATTTTTTCTCCGTTCTGGGGGAGAGCGGCGGATTATTTCGGCAGGAAAAAGATGATTGTCCGTTCCAATCTGAGTGCGGCTCTGCTGCTGCCGCTGATGGCGTTTGTTCCCGGCCCCGGATTGATGGCGGGGGTCCGTTTTCTGATCGGCTCAATGGGCGGGATCAATGTTGCCAGCATGACGCTTGTTGCATGTTCGACTCCCGAGGAACACCGGGGAACCGCAATGGGAGCCGTCAGTTCCGCGGTATTCACGGGCACACTGACGGGCAATGTGGCGGGCGGTCTGATCGCCGGAATCTTCGGAATTCAAACGGCGTTCCTTTCCGGCGGAGGACTGCTGACTCTGGCAACTCTGATTTCCATTTTCCTGATCCGGGAGAATGTCCCGCCTCCGCACGCCGGAGAAAAATTCACCATACCGAAGCCCGGAATCCCGAAATTCGGCATCTACACGGGGCTGATGCTGCTGATGGTCTATATGGGCAATGTCCAGCAGCTGGACACCCCCTTCTTTCCGATTCTTGTGAAACTGGTGGTCGGAAGCGATGCGGCAACAGCCCTCTACTGGAACGGAGTCATCGGCGGAGCTGCCGCGGCAGCGGGCATCGCCGGAGGGTTCGTCTTCGGATGGTGCACCGACCATTTTCACGGAAACCGGGTGGCAATGGCGATCTCCGCAGGCGGCGGAACAGCGCTGATTCTTCAGGCGTTCTGCAACTCTCTGCCAATGCTGTTCGCGGAACGGATGCTGATGATCTTTTTCGTCAGCGGACTGAGCCCGGTAATGCAGATCTGGCTCTCACTGACAACCCGTCAGGAAGACCGGGGACAGTTTTTCGGATACGCGGTCAGCTGCCGAGCCGTCGGCTGGATCGTCGCCGGAGCAATCGGAATGAGCGCGGGCGCTTTTTTCGGGACTCGCACTCTTTTTGCTCTCGGAGGCGGATTGATGATCCTTCTCGCCATCATCGTATTTTTTGTGCATAAACAGCTTCCGTTCCCATTCCATGGAACGGAAACAAAGGAAGAAAGGAGTTGAACAGGCATGGGAACAATTACACTTCTGGGCAGCGCCGCGGCGGAAGGAATCCCCGCCATATTCTGCGACTGTGAAATCTGCCGCAAAGCATGGCAAAACAAAGGAAAGGATTTCCGGATGCGGACCGCTTATGCCTTCAACGAACGAATCCGCATCGACTTCGGCCCGGACAATCTTGCGCAGGAATATCGCTTCAAACTGCATTCCGAAAAATTGAGACACCTGTTTGTCACCCATGCTCATGGAGACCACCTGGCGGCAAATTCGCTCTGTATGCGCCGGCCCGGTTTTTCAAGAGGATATGCAAATCCTTTGAACATTTACGGCAAACCCGCCGTATTTGAACGCATCCGGGAAGATACACGCGGCCTTCTGAATCTCCTGAATCTGAATCTTCTTCCCGTAACGGAATTTCTCCCGATCGAACTTCCGGAAGAGGATATGACCTTTTATCCCCTGCCCGCAAATCATTGCCAGAATCCTCAGGAAGCGGTCTTCTATGCAGTCCGGCATGGAAACGCGTGGATTCTGATCGCAAACGACACCGGTTATTATCCGGAGGAAACATGGCGCTGGCTCGCTGAACAACCCATCCTTTTCGACATCGTCATATCCGACGCCTCCTTCGGCACCCGTGATTCCCGGGAGGGGCATCTCGGAGGACGCTTTGTCCTCGCTGTGAAAGACCGATTGACGGAACTGAAGCGCATAAACCGCAAAACCCGTTACATCGTCAATCACTTCACTCATAACTGCGGAGCATTGCACAAGGACCTCGAAACCTGTTTTCATCCCCATGGAATCGAAGTCGGCTACGATGGAATGATCCTGGAGTATTGAACCGCCTTTCCCGGAAAACGTCCGGAAAACGGAAGCCCCAGGCTGGTTCGGTGCAGGTTTACAACCAGCTTCGCTTCGGCGGAGCAGAACGGCTGGACGGAGGAGAGAATTTTAAACTGTCCTTAAACAAAAAAGATTTCGCGCTTTGCATGGCGATCTGCGTTCCATCGCCGAGCGCGTCAGGAAAGCCGTCTCTGACGAAGCAAAATGCTTACGCGTTTTCCCGCATCTTCCCCTGTGCCGGCAGATCTTCGCGCCAGACCGCCGCCGGACGATTGAACGCATACTTCCGGTTAAATGCCAGATAGACCGTATCCTGAGTTCTCCGCAGGAGCCAGAACTTTGTATCCCGTTCCTTGCGTGCGGCGGACTCGCCGAACAGAAGAACGGCATTCTCCGGAACGGCATCCGTTTTTTCCGCCGCCTTCCCGGGACCGCTTCCAGGCGGATATCCGGCGAGTATCCACTGAAACGCCAAATCAATACGGGTTTTTTGAAAGTTTTTCGCGGAGAAGAACTCCGAAAGCATGAGGAATCTTTTCTTCAAATCAAACAACCGTTTCAATTCCAATCCGTTCCGGAGGAAAAACTCCAGCAGGGCGGGAAGAAACTCCGGATCCTCTTCCCGTGCCGAGCAAATGACCGGATGCAAAGCGGAATGATTGTAGGTCAGATCAAGCAGTCGCGACAAAAGACGAATCCGCAGGATCTCCTTTCCCGACATTGCCGCCGTTCTCATGACATCATAAGGAGTCCGGGGGGCATACACAATCCCCAGCGCCTCCGCCCGGGCACGCAAAGGCGTTCCGGGAAGGACCTTCAGCACCTCCAGCTGAATTTCTGCCGGACCAGCCGCCATCAGACTTGCAACATCACGGAAAATGGATTCGGAAGTCTGTTCCGGCAGTCCGGCGAGAAGATCCGCATGGGTTTCAAAATTCGGACATCCGCAGAGGAAGCGCAATCCCTCCAGAGCTTCTTCCGGCTCTCCTCCGCGTCCAATCGCTTCCTGCACGTTCCCGCCGAGACATTGAATTCCGGCTTCAATATGGAGCCGGCCCGGAAGCGCTGAGAGCAGCTCCTGCCGCAGTTCCCCGTCCAGAAAGCCGGGATGTATTTCCAGATGGAAGCGCAGATCCGGGAATTCCGTCCGGAAAATCCGCAGCAGCTCCGCTCCACGCTTCGGCGGAAAATTAAACGTGCGGTCCAGAAGGCGAATTTCGGAAACACCCCGTCCGCGCAGCATGGTCAGCTCTTTTCGAACCGAGTCCGGAGATTTGCAGCGAACTTTCGTATGGCAGCTGGTGCAGTAGATGCATCCCATTGGACACCCCCGCGAAGTTTCCATCTGCACAAACGGCTTGTCAACACGGAAGAACGGATCGCCGACAGGCGGAGAAGCACTTTCCCATTCTTCAAATACCGCGCTCCCCTCCGCCGGAATGACCGCCCGCACCGGATACAAATCAAAGCGCGCCAGAAACGCCGGAAATACGCCTTCCCCCTCTCCGCGGAATGCAAGCCCGATAAACGGATAGTTTTTCAGAATCTCCTCCGCACCTTCTCCAAGACACTCCGGACCGCCGACCGCAACGCGGCACTCCGGCATCAGCGCATGGAATCGTTCCAGAATCTCAAGAACCACATTTCTGTTAAACAGATACAGGGTCGCACAGAGAAGATCGGCGTTTCTTTCCGCAAGTTCCGAAGCGATTTCCGCGCAATCCGCTTCGGCAGTCGTCTCCAGGGCATCCCAATCCCATCCGGCAACATCCGCGCTCGCGGCGTGGAGAAGCGGCAGAGCCAGCGAAGAGTGGGAATACGAGGAATTCACCGAGAGCCAGACCAGACGCTTCCGTTTCCCGCATCCCCTCTCCCCCGGATTCTGAAATTGAGTATCGCACATACGGCATCCTTTCCATTCAGCCGTACTATAGCACACACACAGAAATTTTCCATCGGCACGGAAAGGACGCCTTCCTCCGGAATGCGGCAGACAAAAAACAGCGGAGGATTTCAATATTGTTTTACATCCACATTCCGGGCCGGGACGCGGTCTTGGTCAGCGCAGAGCGGAAATCTGCGGAGGCCCGAATTCGGCGGCGACCGCATTCCCCGGTTCCTGCAAAGACGTGTGAAGCCTCAGCCGATCCAGTCCTTCATCCGGCAGGACATTCATAACTTCGCCGTTCGCCAGCAAAACGAGCAGTCCGTTGATTCTGCGGAATGTAAGATTCAAAGGGAGTTTCACTTTTTTTGATCCGGTAAGAATTTTCCACGCAGGCTTGTCTTTTGTAATCATCATGGTATCCGGCGCTCCAAGATTGAAACTGTATCCCTGCCCCGACTTCCCGGTCAGGGTGACGATCACGGCAGTCCATCCGAGCCCCTTGCGGGCGATTTCATACCGCAGCAGAGGAATTGTAATCTCCTCCCGGTCATTCAGGCGCAGGGTGGAGGCCACTGTCACGCCGCGTCGACTTCCGCCGGGACCTGCCTGCAAAGCCGCACCGCCATCTGCGCCGACGGTTGCCTTTGCCTGCGGAGTGGATTCTGAAGCGGGTATGACTTTCCCGGGATCGCCTTTGAAAATCCGCGCTTTTTCATCCGCTGTCCATGCATTGTTCCGTTTCACGGGAACGGATTTCAACATTGTTCCGTAAAGATCGGCAATGGAGGAGCGCTTTTCCGGAGACGGCAGGGGCGGAAAGAACGGAGAACCGGGACGCGCCGGAATACCAAGCATCGTCACATCGTCGATCAGTCCGATGAAGTTTGCTTTCCCGTCTCCGCCGAGGAACCAGGTGCAGTTGCCGTAGGAACGGGCAGGGGCTATCGCCCGCTTTGCGTCCAGTTTTCCGTCCAGATACAGTTCCAGAGAGGTTTCGTCGTTCACGATCCGGATATTGGTCCAGCGGTTTCGCGGAAGGGCGGTCCGGCTCAGAAGTTTTTCCGCCGTCATCGGTTCGGAGCCGGAGCGGATCAGCTCGATCTTTCCATCCGGCAGCAAGAAGACATCGACTCCGCCGGACCAGCCGCGACGGGAAATCACCGCCTGCCGTCTGCTCCCCTCGCCCTGCGGCTGAATGTAGAAATCGAGTGTAAATGCCGTAAGAGGAAAGGTGCGCATCGGCATCCGCAGGGTCCTGCGGCCATCGAATTTCAGACACTTTCCGCCGTTGTGTCCGCCGGAAATGACGAGTCCGGGATCAAACCAGGTATAACGGGTGGTCCGGATGTCCATATCGCCCAGCGAATCCTCTCCGCCGTGTTCAAAGGTCCAGCGGCTCCTGCGGACAACAGCGGGATGCACCGGATTCTTCGTCACCGACGGTTTCAGGAAGGGCACCTGCGACCTCGGCGTCAGATACTCGGAACGTCCGCGCATTCCGCTGGCTCCGGATGAGGTTTCCAGATTCACGGAAGTATTCAGAAGATTCATTTTCACACTGCCACCCTGTGCAAACGGAAGAAGCGGCTCGGAAAAGCAGACGTTTCCATCCACGGTTTCGTACCGGACATGAAAAATATCGTCCGGACGCGGCGCACGGGAATACAAACGCAGGATTTCCTTGCCTTTTTTCCGGTTCAGCGCCGGAGAAAGCGCCGTCACACTGGAGCTTCCCGGCAGATACAGGACCGCATCCCCGGAACGAATCTGCCGATGCTCCGCAAACTGTTCCGCACGAATCAGCAGAGGAGTTTTTCCGGAGACCTCGAAGCGGATTTCAGAGGAAGGACGTACCGCAAAGAGAAATGCCGCCTGATGATAGGTCAAATTCCGTTTCGAGACCACCTCCGTCGGCGTCACCCGGAACAGCGGATCGTTCGGATCGGTGAACATCCTGCGGCTCCGCAGCAGTTTCGCATCCTTGAAAACCAGTTTATAATTGCAGCCTTTCGTAAAATCGGTTGCGAGGTTCAGCAGAATCCCTTCCGCGGCATCCCTGCCGAACGCGGCAAGAGGTTTGTCATTGCGGAACAGGACCGCCTCCCGGATCGTCTCCGGAGAATCAAAGGAGATCTCCGCCTTGAGAACATGGTCTTTCCCGCTGATGGAAAGCGTATTTCCGAACGCGGTCATTCCCTGGAATGGAACTTTCACGGTGACGGCATTCTGGAGCCAGCCGGTTTTCAGAAGAATCATCGGCAACGCACGTTTCGCACGACAGGAGCCGGGGCCGGTCAGCGTAATCTCGGGGATCAGGAAGGGATTTCCCGCCAGCGGCGCCGTCGGAATGAGCCATTCCGCACGGGAATAGGAGGCGGAATCCAGTTTCCGGACGGGCAGTTTGCAGACAATTTTTCCATTCTGTCCGCGCAGAATGCCGGAAATTGACGTTTTTCCTTTCAGAGCGGAAGGTACCGACATCGCCTCCAGACGCAGAACCGTTCCGGCAATTTCCTCCCTGTGCCAGGCGAAATAAATCTGCGGAATTTTTGCGGAAGGGGCAATTTTCTTGAACGTGTCGGAATAGGCTTTTGTGATTCCGGCATTGCCCCAGGTGAAGAGCATCGGCATGATGCTTGTCTCATCGTGATCGTTCCATGTGGTGAAATGCATCCATGTTTCACGTCCGGGCACAATGGCTTCAAAGGTGTCGTGAAGCTGATCGAATCCGAAGTGTGGTTGATAGAAGTCGTTTCTGCCGTGCATCCATGCGCCGTAGTATCCGGGCCAGAGCGATCCCATGAGATCGCGTTTTTTCGATTTTGCGGCATTCCACATCAGCGCGATATTCTCCTTGATGGAACGTCCGTCGATGCCGTTTTCCATGAAACTGTACGCCATATCGAACGCTTCTGCTGCTGCGGCGAGCTTTGCGGGATCTTTTTTCTGATAGCCGCTGCTCAGATTCGCAATCAGATAAATATCATGTCCCTGCTTTCTGAGATCCTCTTTGATCCGGAGCCATTCCGCCGGGGTCCGTGAACCCCACGCATAAGTGGCAATCACAGGACGCCCATTCATGTGCGGATAATTCGGATGCGAGACACAGGCATCCAGAATCGTTTTCAGATCCCTGACGATTGCCTCGTGGGAATTTATCCCGTCCAGACAGGGCGCGACCATGAATCCGGTATCGCCGGCTGCATCCAGCATACCTTTGATCACACCGAGAAAAGCGGTTCCACGATCTTTATACGAAACAATGTCGACAAAGAAACCGTCAATCCCCTGCGCCTTTGCCTGACGGTATTCGGCATTCAGCGCATCGCGTGACGTATCCGCCTGCGCACCGAGCGGATAGTTATAGAACAGCGTCGGCAGCATGGTGTTGTTCAGGGGGGAGTTCCATGGAACATAATGAGCCCATACGGCTTTTGTTCCGTTCAGTTCCACAGCTCCAGCGGAAAACGCCAGCGCAGCGGCACAAAATGAATACAGAAGAGATCTCGTTTTCATACCAGAAATGCCCGTTTCCTTTTAATATGGTTATTTAAAATCGCCGACCCAGAAAATATTCTGTTCCATGCTGTAATTTGTATTCTGCCCGGGAATCTGGAACTTCCGGTTCGCAACATGCCCGTCAAGATACAGAATGTTCGCACCGACATTGTGCGAATAACGGATAAAATAATTATTCAGGTCTCCGGTAACCACATAATTGGCAACACTCATGGCATTGGTCCCTTCATACTCAATATCGCAAATGAGCATAACGCGGCTCTTCATTTTGAATTGATTCAATTTTTTATAGGGCTTTTTCCAGCTTCCGGCATCAACACAACAAAGATTCATATTCATTCCATAGTTGCCCCCATAGGAAAGCTGTTTGTAAGAGGGACAGAGCACCAGTTTTTTATTGACTCCAGGCCCCATCATCCGCTGGAGGAATCCCGGCTTAGGTTCATCCTTATGGACATAAGTCCATGCCACCATTCCATATCCACCAGCGGAAGGCAGCCAGTCATCATAATCGGACGTATAGTTGGAAACAATGATCCCGAGCTGCTTCAGATTGTTGATACACGCAGTTGCCTGTCCTGCCGCCTTCGCCTTGTTCAGAGCGGGAAGAAGCATCCCTGCAAGAATCGCAATGATCGCAATTACTACAAGAAGTTCTATTAGTGTAAAATACTTTCTCATTTTTCCGAAACCTTTCCTCTATTTATGCCGTTATTTGTTGATTGGAACATTTTTTTTCTTCCTTCACCACAGAAACCGTTTCCCGCTCCACCAGCTCCGCTCCTGCCTGAACGATTTGAACCGGTGCTTTTCCCAGGAGCAAATCCTTCAACAGGTTTGCTCCTCGATAACCGAGTCTGAACGCATCCATCCGGACCGTAGTCAGGCTGACGGTGGAATTGTTCGCCTCGGAAAGATCTCCGTGTCCGACGATGGAGAGATCTTCGGGTACCTTGAGCCCCATCTCATACGCGGCACGGATCGCGCCGAGAGCAGTCAGGTCCGTCACCGCGAAAATTCCAGTCGGCCGGTACCGCTGATACAATTTTTTGAAAGCGTAATATCCGCTTTTGAAATCCCATCCGGCATATTCAATCACCACTTCCAGACCCGCTTTGCGGATCGTATCCGCAAAGCCCCGCGCCCGGGGAATCGCAGCACCGGATACTCCAAAAGGACCGGACAGGTGCATAATCCTCTTATGTCCATACGCAAGAAGCTGTCTAGCCGCCAGAACACCGCTCCGGTACTCATCATTCACAATGGAAGAAAACTGTTTGAGTGTTTCCCGTTCAAAATCAATCATTACCATCGGGATTCTTCCTTTGTCGCTGATTGCCAGCAGCAGCTCTTCATCCTGCGGAGAGGAAATCAGAATCCCGACAATCCCCTCCGTCGCCTCCCGGATCTGATCGCGCACTGCGCCCAGAGACATCACAACCGCCCGGTAGCCATTCTCCTGCAGCGACATAAGAATCCCTTTCTGAAGCATCAGAAAATAACTGTTGTCCAAACTCCCCGGAATCACTAGAACCAGATTGCTCTTCCGTTCGCCGGCTTCCAAATTCCGCACATAATAGCCGCGTCCGCTTTCCACATAGATCAGCCCCGATCGCGCAAGATCGGTGAAAACCTTGTTCACAGTGCTCTGGCTGACGCCGCAGCTGCGAATCAGTTTCCTGTAACTGGGCAGCTGCGAACCAGGGGGAAACTCTCCTGAACGGATCTGCTCCGTCAACAGCGCTTTCAGATGTTCGAATTTTGAAGCTCTCATACCTTCTCCGATTCCGGAAGTGCATCTATACAGCAATATACCTTGTCTTAATTTTAGCAAAAAAAAGATCAAATGTCAAGAGGTTTTTCTCCGGAAAATAAAAAAAAACAGGTTAAAAAAGGCTTTATTCTCCATAAAATACAGTGCATAGATACAGTGCATCGCTAAAAAAGAAAATTTTTTCAGGAGAAATTTCTTAACAGGGGGAGTGTTGGGAAAAAAAGAGTTCCATCCTCAGGGAATCCATCAGGGTTCCGCCGTTCCGTGCTCCGCATTTTCGATTTTCATCAGGACCTTCAGAGGATCCAGCTCTTCACTATAGAAATTCAAAGCTTTCCGCCAGAAGGCAAGAGCTTTTTTTCTGTCGCCCAGAGCGTTGTAAATATCCCCTGCATGGTCCAGGATCACGGAATCGGCGGACTCGCCTTTCGGCGTTGCGGCAAGGCTTCTGTCGATATATTCCCGGGCATCCCAGTACCGTTTCTGACGAAAATACATCCAGGCGACACTGTCCAGAATCGCAGGATTGTCCGGCTCGAGCTCCAGCGCGTTCAGCAGCAGTTTTTCCGCGGTTCCGAGATTGATTCCCGCTTCCGCGTAGAGATAGCCGAGAAGATTCAGCAGATCGGCGTTCTCCGGATCGGCATCAATCATCGGCTCCAGAACTGCGGCGGCGACATCGTATCGTTTTGCCTTGTCTGCCGTCAGAGCGGTCTGAATGGAAATCGGATATTTCTCATCCTCATCGGAAAACTTCCGGACGGAAAGATACTGAAGCAGAGTCTTCAGCGCGGCGGAATAATCTCCCAGCCGTTCCTCGGACAGCGCTTTGATATACAGAGTCTCAGGCAGCGGCGAGGGTATTTTCCCCGCGATTTCTGACGCAGTCCTGTAATCTTCCGCAAGATAACTGACCAGGGCATATTGCGCCAGAGGAAGCAGATCCTTCGGAAAGCGTTTCACATGCGCCGCGAAAGCTGCCGCGGCAGACCGGTAATCGCCGCTTCTCTGAAGCGAAGAAGCATACATGTAACTTTCGAACGCGGTCGGATTCTTCCGAATGCGGAGGACACGCCGCCAGACACGGGCGGCATTGGCAAAATCACCGGAAACATAATAGAATGCCGCCAGACGGCGCAGCGCGGAAAGATTGTCCGGCGCGGCAAACAGCGGCGCGGCAATAATCAGCAAAGCAAGCTCCGTCTCCCCCCTGTCGCTAAAGATCGCGGCGGCAGCAAGAAACCGTTCGGAATCCAGCCGGCTCTCCGGAGAGGAGAGAATTTCCGTAAATTCACTGGATGCCTCTTCGAACTTCCGGGTGAATTTTTCCCTGCGGCTTTCCCGGAACCAGCCGAAAAGAAAAGGTTTTTCATCGGCGGAACGGTTCATTGCATCGAAATAGACCCGGATGGCGGTCTGGAGAAGTTCCGGCCGTTTCTCCCGGGAAACGACTTCCAGACCCCGGCAAATCGCACGATCCGCATTCTCAAACTCTTCGAGCGATGCATAAAGCAGAGCCAGCAGGGAATACGCTTCCGCAAGCTTTTCCGGTGTTTCCTTTTGACGGGTCCGCGCGGAATCAATCGCTTTTTTCAGGAGAGAGACCGCCTGATGTGTATTTTTCCCGGCTAGAGTCTTGTCCTTCAGTTTTCCGGAAAGCAGTTCCGCGGTCAGAAGATTCAGCGCCAGATTTTCCGGATGATCTCCCGCGATTCCTGCCAGCCGCTGGAGGCGTTCCTGCTTCTTTGCGAGAAAATCAGCCAGATCGGCGGCAACAAGAGCAATGATCTCCCGGGAAGAAGGATCCTTTTCCAGAACATCATACAGTTTTTCGATTACGGAATCCGGCAGGGCCGTTTTGTCCGGATTCTGAAACACACGATGGATGAAAAGGGCAAAATCCGCCATTGCCGCGACTTTGCGACTGTCTTCGGCGGAAAGAGGCGACGCCTCTCTCTCGACTTCGGGCAGAGGCCCCGCGTCGGGACGAATATCCGTTGCCCGAAGAGGAAGCAACAGCACCGTCAGGAGTAAAAAGAAACCTTTTCGTATCATGAGACACCCACGAAGAGACTGCCGAACGGAGAAAAAAAAGGACGTGAATATCATCACGTCCCGATTCACATGAACTTATTTGTTCTTGTGGCGCATTGCCTTCAGCATTTTTTTGCGCTTATGCTGAGCAATCTTTCTGCGACGTTTTTTCCTGAGGTTTCCCATGACAATTCTCTTTCCAAATTTAATGGTTCTAAAAAAGGTTAATGAAAAATTTATCATAAATTCCCTAAAATGCAAATTTTTTTCGGAACAATCCCCTATTTTTTGAAAATTCCGGAAGAATTTCATTTTTTCCCGGGGCCCGCAGCATCAATGCCTCCGGTCGGAAACTCCATCGTTTTCCTTTCTCATGCTCACCCGGAACCGCCACTGGAACACGCTTCCCGGCGGATAAGAGACAGGTGTTTCGCTGAGATGCGGGGAATGAGCCATTTCCACCATTCCGACGAAACGGCCCCATTTCCGGCCATCCTCCAGAGAAAACCAGGAGTTCTCCAGAGACTCAAGGAAAAGACTCTGATCCGCATTCAGAGAGAAGGCAAGAAGTTTTCCCGAACAGTTTTTTGTCACAGCTTCGTTTTCCGGAATCAGCTGGAGGAATCGTTCCCCGTTCCGGCCGACCGTCAGCATTCCGCGTCCGGCGATCTGCTTCAGGTCGAGATTCGCTCTGCAGTAGAAGAGCCGGTATCGCGTCCGCAGCTCTTTTTTCGTAATCACCCTGATTGAGAACTCCATGGATTCCGGAGAGAGGCGAAGATGCGCAAAACTTGATGCCGCATCTGGAATGCTTTCCGTTCCAAGAGTTGTTTCCAGCGAAACAAGCATGGTGTCCTTCTGCTGTTTCACAGTGACCTTTGCATCTTTCCCGGAGGGCACCA
This sequence comes from uncultured Victivallales bacterium, assembly GCA_944389445.1. Lineage (GTDB taxonomy): Bacteria > Verrucomicrobiota > Lentisphaeria > Victivallales > UBA1829 > UBA1829. The sequence goes on from CALXMJ010000002.1 coordinate 14,791, forward strand.
GTAGAGAACTCCCTTTGCGGCGGTCCGGCGGCAAATCACAGCTTCCAGTCACCCTGAAATTCTTCAATAGAACGGAACCGCCATAAGAGATTGTCTTTAATGTTCCCGTCCTGGAAATCTCCGCACAGAAGCCACTGCTCTCAAAGCGTTCCACTCCCCGGAGTGAAAGACATAGCAGCAGGAGGATTCCTTTCCGAAGGAGAGTCATCATCGCCGGCATCTCCTACTCTTCTCCGGTAATAGCCAGAAGTCCGATCACCGACTCTCCTTGAGCCGTCAGCTGAATGGATGCGATCTCATCGCGGCCTTTCCTCGGATTCTTCCAGGAAAAAGCAAAAATCCCGACAGAATGTCTCCCCTGCCGAGTGCTCCAGACACAATCCGCCGAAGAAACCTTCCGTGAAGGGGCCTCCTGCCAGTCGGCAATGTTCTCCTCCGAGACAATCGGGATAAATTCCTCCGCCCCGGACCGGTAACGGATCCGGTATGAACCGATTTCCTTCCTTCCCTTCTGAATCCAGGCGCCGGTCTGTAAGAAAAATAATCGGGAAAGATCCCGGTTCACCGCAATGGGAGCCCCGGCGGCAGGCAGAAACGGAAGACTGGAACTCCGGGCAACAACCAGCATGCCTTTTCCGCGGCATTTTCTCTCATCCAGAATCTCGAACGGAATCCTGCCGAACAGATGCGTTCCCGGTTTCAATCCACGGAGATCGTAATCCGGGCCCTGGTCAGTCCAGCCTCCGGCTTGATCCCCGGCAACCGGATCGGAAAGCCCGCGGTTGACCACGGACCTCAAAGAAATCCGGAAACTCCGGCCAGGACGGATCTGCGGGAGTTTCAAGGGAGGAAGGGTGTCAAATCCGGAAGCTTCCGCCCGGGCGGCATCGTCCAGCATGACACACAAAAGATTGCGGGCCAGTTTTGCCGCGGCGCTGTCGGTATGGAATGCCTCTGTTACCTCGCACTGGGAAAGAAGCACATCCCCTTTTCCGAGTTTCAAATGAGCCGCCACCATTCCGAACTGGTTTGTTCCCCAGAATGTCGCATTCCCTCCACCCAGCAGTCCCGCGCGGGACAGAGGCCGGAGGTAAACACGGTAAAAACAGAAATCCCGGGTATTCCAGAGAGAAAAATCCTTCTGATCCATCCCTCGGAAAAGAGGATGTCCAAATTTGAGGACTTCGGCGAATTGTCCGGGACCGGCAATGGCATATTCCACTTCTTCCAGGAATGGAAGACGGCCCGGGCTCTCCTGATCGAAAACCAGAAGACGCCCTCCGTTCTCCGTAAATTTCCGGATCGCCTCCGCCCCCTCGGCAACCGCCGGAGCGGAAATGGAATTGTTTCCGATAATCAGCAAATCATATTCGGAAAGCTGATGAAAACGCTGGATTTCCGTGAACGGAATCCGGAAGGCTTTCAGAAGCCGGACCGTACTGAACGGTTTCAATGTGCCGAACGCCGAGGAATGATCGAAAACTGCGACCTTATTTTTCGTTGCGATCGGTGCAAAAAGGGATTCTCTCCTCCGCAGCCGGATGCGCTTTTCACGACAATTCAGAATTCCCTCCGGAACTGCAACGCTCCATCGGAACTGATAATCCCCCTCTTTCTCCGGAAGAGTCCACTCGAACGGGAGTTCCGCCTTCGCTCCCCGTTTCAAGACTCCGAAATTCAGAATCCCGGTCTTGAACACGTTCCCATCCCGAAGGAGTTCAAGGGTCATCCGCAGGTTCTGCCGATCCTGTTCCGAGTTGTTGACCACCATGGCGCGAACCTTCATCCGTTCCCCGCAGAAACGGTTGGGAGAAAACAGTTCCATGGAGCCTATGACAGGAGCGCAAATCCGTCTCATGGCCTCCGTCGATGCCGTTTCGGGAAAGACCAGTTTCTCAAACGGCCAGGCACTTTTCGGAAACGGGAACAGATCGGTCAGACATTCGAAGCCGTCGAACTCCGGCCAGAGACGTCTCTGCTGTTCCAGAATCGCCTCAAGATGAAACGCCCGGCCGGCATCCCGGAAATATTTGTATCCCCGACTGCCCCAGTTCCGGATCCAGTAGGCGGAAAGTTTGGTGCTGCGGTCATTCCATTCATTGCAGACCTGAAGATAATTCCGCCACTGCGGCTGCGGCGCATCCACGGATTCCCAGACGGGATCCATCCGGCGCGGAGGATAGCGCTCCGCAAAATATACGACCTCGCCGTTGACAATCGGATGGAGCAATCGGCCGCCGCTGCAGCGCCGAATCTGCTCCAGAAAGGAACGCGCCGTCTTTCCGCAATACGGATACGGCAGTGTCCCGATGCTTCCCGTGTAATCATGGGTATCAATATAATCGTTTTTTTCATTCCGGAGCAGCTGGAACGCATTGTCTCCGGTCGAATAAAAGCGGCCGGAACTGGATGTCCTGGGACGTCGCTGATGATCCATTTCCCCGTACAGATCATACAGCTCGTTGAGCATGGCTGCAACCCGCGGCGAATAATCACGCAGCTCGTTCCCGAAACTGAACGTGCAGATGGATGGATGCGAATAACAGCTCAGAATCCGATCTTTCGTTTTCCGGATGAACGCCGGAAGGAGGCGTCCCGAGGCATCACATACATTGTCAAACAATTTGAAATCAATGAAATCCGCTCTTCGGGAATCGAAGCGGCGAGTCGGATAATCCAGTTCATCGGTGATGATGAAACCGAGTTCGTCAAATGTATCGTACACGGCGGGCGGAAGCATCTTGGAATGTATCCGCAAATGATTCACATTCATGCTTTTGAGATGTCCGTAGAGTCTTCGGTTGAATCCTCCGGCATTCATGACCTGCGCATAGAAGTAGCCATGATTCTTTTTCAGAACGGAATCATAGGTGAGACCGCGAAGCATCACGGGATTTCCATTCAGCAGGAAATTGCCGTCCCTGACAGTGAAAGTCCTCATGCCGAAACGCTGAACCCCGGTGATTTCCTTTTCCGCATTCCGGACTCGCACGCCGTACAGGAATGGCGATTCCGGCGACCACAGACGGGCCGGACGGATCCGGGTGTTTCCGATCAGCACGGGTTCTTCCTTTCCGACCTGCCGGAATGAAAAGGATGCCACATTCCGGAGAGTCTCCCATTCGAAAATCTCCCCGGTCCATCCGGAAAGCCGGGTTTGCGCGGAACTCGAGGGAATGCAGCGGATCTCAATCTCTTCCAGATTGCTCTTCGTCGTGGTTAAAATAAAACGGCTCCATACGGGCGGACGGACATCCAGCCAGACTCGTCTGGTAATCCCGTTCGGGATTCCGTCTCCCCATAAAACCGGTTTTCCACTGTGGTAAAAACGGATAGCCAGCGTATTCAATGCTCCGCACCGGATTGATTCCGTCACATCGAACTCCACGGGAGGTTCCGTACTGTTGTGATAACTCATTCCGGAAAACGGGACCTTTCCGATCTTTTTTCCGTTCAGAAAGAGTTCGGCATCTCCAAAAATCTCGTCAAAATGCAGAATAAACCGTTTTCCGGCTCCGGAAGCGGGTCCCGTAAAATTCCGGCGGAACCAGGTCACGCCGCCGTAAGTTCGTTCGCTTTTGTCCGGATGCGGCTTCAGAAACGGAGAATTCAAGTTATTGGGGACCAGATCATCTTCCCAAGCGGAATCGGCATAACCGGTTTCAGCAAACCGGCTTTCCTTTCCGGGGTCCATCGGCACATAACGTCCCGCGGTATTCATCCGTTTCAGTTTCCACCATCCGGAAAGAGGAATCCGTTCCAAATGAGGGAGATAGATATCACTCTCCCGATATTCCGGACGGAAAGAGCGAAGCGGAGCCTCCCCTCCGAACGCGCAGGACAATCCCGCCACGCAGACCATCCACATCAGATGCTTTTTCATTGATCCGATCTCCTTTTTCATTTTTCGTATGGATAAATGTCCCCGTTCTCCTTCGCTTTCCATACGGAAGCCGGATTCAAGGTCGATATATGCACGTCGAAATAAGCGGCCACGGTTTCCTGTCCTTTTCCGCCATGCCGGTACGCAACATGCGGTTTGGAGCTTGCCGCCTGAAAGACATCACCGTAAATCAGGTACATCGTATTTCCCCAGTACTCATAACCGGAACTCGTTGTCGGGAAGCTCCCGTATGACGCCGCCTCCAGAAACGCAAGTTTGCTGCCGGGACGTTTTACTTTGGTCAGTTTGTAAGCGTTTTCCCCGGTACTCTGCGCAATGTCGATATGATTCATGGGGTATACCCTCAAAACCGAATAGGAGGCAAATTTGCATAAATTTATATTGTAATATTGAAAAGGTGTGGTATGTTATCTGTAACTCCAACAGAAGAGGAACAGATGAAGACAATTCGTATTCAAATAACGGACCAGGAACGTCAAAGG
>CALXMJ010000003.1 GCA_944389445.1 uncultured Victivallales bacterium
AAATGCGAAAACAGTGGATTCTCTCCGGCACTGCAAATGGGCCAATTCCACCTCAAAATCAGCCCCAAAAACGAAAAAACCGACCGGAGGTCCGGTCGGCGGAGAATCGAAAAAATGGTCGGGATAGCGAGATTTGAACTCGCGACCTTTTGTCCCCCAGACAAACGCGCTAACCAGGCTGCGCTATATCCCGATTATAATATTATTATGCATATAATATTCTGTAATATATCCGAGTTTTAGTTAAATGCAAGCTCAAAAATTAAGAAAAACAGTTTTTTAAGTATTCTTCGATGGTTCTTGAAGTAGTGTCCACTATTTTGCTGAGTAATTACAGATGACAAACGGACTGGGTGGAGCATTTCTGTTTTTACCTTACCCCATCTTCGTTAAGCTTACAAATGCTCATCTGCTGACGAGTTTCCCATTTTGTCGTGGAAATATGCCTGAGCCTTCGAGTAATCTGCAGTTGCTCACGAAAACTGGACAACCGCAAATGATCCGTTTTCGCGAAAGAATCTCTTTAAGACAGAGTCTGAAGAGAGCCTCAAATGATTTTCTCCTTTTTAAGGCAAAAACGCTTTAAAACAGGAGTCGGAAGATTTTTTCAAGCTGTCGAATTGGAAGGCTTTTTGAGTCTAAAACATGGTGCCCCGGGAGGGAATCGAACCCACGACCCACTGCTTAGAAGGCAGTTGCTCTATCCTCTGAGCTACCAGGGCGAATAATGCTGGAGCTATAATTTAGCTCCCGTTCCATAAAATACAAGTTCAATCCACTATTTTTAACGCATATTTCAATAAAAATCAAACCAGAACCAGAGCAGAAGAATAAGTCCAAGAACAATTCGATACCAGCCGAAAACTTTGAAATCTTTCCGGCGAATATACTCCATAAAAAAAGCAATCACTCCCCATGCGACAAAAAAGGAAACCAGAAAACCGATTCCTGTCGCAATCCACTGTGAAACCGACAGAACAGCTCCCCCTTTCCACAGACTGTAGGCAGAGGCCGCAAACATGGTCGGAATCGCCAGAAAAAAAGAGTATTCCACCGCCACTTCACGGGATGCCCCCAGCAAAAGAGATCCCAGGATCGTTGCCGCGGAACGAGAAGTCCCGGGAATCATCGCCAGACACTGGATCACTCCGATTGCAAGTGCTTTTCCAAATGAAAGGTTGTCTATCCCGGTTACCGTGACCTTCCGATGGACAGACTCAATCCATAATAAAGCAATTCCACCGACAAGCAAAGCGGCCGCAACCGTCACGGTGTTGTACAGAAAGTGCTGTATTTTTGACCCGAACAATCCACCTATGACAATCGCCGGAATCACTCCGACCGCCGCCTTGCACCAGAGAAGAAACGTACTTCTGCGCAGTTTCTCATCCTTCAGAGCCTGAAGCGGAAACAGCTTCTTGTGGAAATAGACCAGCACCGCCAGAATGGACCCCAGCTGGATGACGACAAAAAACATTTCCTTGAACGAATTTTCCAGTCGGATGAACTCATCCACAATAATCATATGTCCTGTACTGCTGATCGGAAGAAATTCCGTGATCCCTTGCACAATTCCCAATATGGCTGCTTGCAGATATAAAAGCATGATTCTCCGTTCCAGTAATGCAATCGGTATAAAAATGCAGAAAACGGCGCGGAAAGAGTTTTCCTCTCATCCGCGCCGATGTTCGAATATTTGAGACGCTTATTTCTCGGTAAGATAAGCGGCCTGTTTGCTTCTCGCCATCACGCTGAGACGCAGGGCGTTCAGGCGGATAAAGCCGGTGGCGTCTTTCTGATTGTAGACGTCTTCCGCTTCAAAAGAGGCAATTTCGCTGTCATACAGGCTGTACGGGGAACGTCTGCCGGTGACATGGCACGCTCCCTTGAAGAGTTTGACACGGACATCACCCGTCACATACTCCTGACTCTTGGTAATCGCCGCCTGAAGCACTTCCCGTTCCGGAGCGAACCAGAATCCGTTGTAAACCATGCGGGCATATGCAGGAATAAAGCTGTCGCGGAGATACATGACCTCTTTATCCATGGTGATGGTTTCAAGAGCACGGTGCGCTGTGTGGAGAATGGTTCCGCCCGGAGTTTCATATACACCGCGGGATTTCATGCCGACAAAACGGTTTTCCACAATGTCGATGCGTCCGACCGCATGCTTGCTGCCGAGCTCGTTGAGTTTCCGCATGATGTTTGCCGGAGAAAGTTTCTCGTCATTCACCGCAACCGGAATTCCTTTTTCGAAGGAGATCACGATGTCTTCCGGCTCATCGGCGGCCTGAGAAAGCGGACGGGTCATCACATGCATGTCTTCCGGAGGCGCAGCCCACGGATCTTCCAGAATGCCGCCTTCAAAACTGATGTGAAGCAGATTGCGGTCCATGCTGTACGGTTTCGCCGCAGTCGAATGAATCGGAATGTTGTTCTTATGCGCATATTCGATCATTTCCGTACGGGCTTTGAAGTGCCAGTTCGGATCGCGCCATGCGGCAATAATTTTGATTTTCGGATCAAGAGCATAGGCGGCAAGTTCAAAACGAACCTGGTCATTGCCTTTTCCGGTGGCTCCGTGGCAGATCGCATCGGCGCCTTCCGCACGGGCGACTTCCACAAGACGTTTGCCGATCAGCGGACGGGCAATGGAGGTGCCGAGAAGATAGGTCCCTTCGTAGATGGCATTCGCCTGCATCATCGGGAAGATGAAATCTCTGGCAAATTCTTCGTTGAGGTCGTCAATATAGCATTTGGATGCGCCGGTGTTGATCGCCTTCTGTTCGAGTCCCGCGGTTTCTTCCGCCTGACCGACGTCCGCGCAGTAGGCAATGATTTCCGCGTTGTAGGTTTCCTTTGCCCATTTGATGATGACGGAGGTGTCAAGTCCGCCCGAATACGCAACTACGATCTTCATTGTTTATCTCCTGCATAAGTGTTAAGGATGTTTGTACCTGCCTATAAAGATAACCCCGGATTCATGAATTTTCAATCGCCTGAAACAGCAATGTCAAAGGAAATCTGGAGCAAAACACCCGTTCAGCTCTTTTCTGGTTCAGAGCGGGACAAACGTTTTTTGCTCACAGCAATCCTCTTTATGCAATCCTGACGAAAAATAAAACATAAAAAATCAAATTTTCCCCCCTTGACAAAATTCGGGTTTTAGAGTATAATATAAAAAAACTAAAGGTTTAGTTAATAAAAAAAACACCAATGGGCATTCCAGGAAAAAGAGTCACCTTGAAGATGATTGCGGAAAAGGCGGACTGCTCCGTCGCGGTGGTCAGTACCGTGCTGAACGCGGCGAAAGGAAGGACGGTCGTCTGCCAGGCCCTGCGCGACAAGGTCCGCAGGATCGCAAAAGAACTGGATTATGCTCCGAACTTCGCAAGCCGCTGCCTGAAAGCGAACCGGTCAAGGACTCTGGGGATTTACGATCAGCCGAAGCAATGGCACGCATACTCCAATCAGTATGAGATGTCGATTCTTTCCGGGATCGAACGGGCGGTTTTCGAGCGGAACTATGATCTGCTTCTGCTGAATTTCCGTCAGAACAATCTGCCGGAAATCTGCGAAAGCCGTCTGAAGGACCGCCGTATCGACGGTCTTCTTCTGCTGCAATGCGGAACGCGACAGGAGTGGATGCGGAATCTGCTGAAGATCAGTCCGAATCTTGCGGCAGTTGACTTCAACGAAGAGTTTCCCGGATTGAACCGCATCGCATTTGATAACCGACAGGCTGTCCGGCTTGCGGTCGAAACCCTGCTGGAAAGCGGACATCGGCGAATCGCCTTCGTGGGAACCTGCATCGAAAAACCGGAGTACGATGCATTAGTTCGCGAAGAGGCTTTTCAGGAAATCGTCCGAGAACGGAATCTGAAAGACACCTTTCTCTTCCATCGGAACAGTTGTCCGAATCTCATTTTCGAGCGTGAACGCTATTGTCAGAGAGAAGGTGCCGAAGCAATCCGCTACCTTTCCGCTCTCCCGATCAAGCCCGATGCGGTCATCTGCTACAATGCTCTTGCCGGAGGAACTCTTTATTACGAGGCGCTGCGCATGGGATACCGCATCCCCGAAGATTTCAGCCTGATCGTCATCGACAAGCCTGCATTCGAGGATCTGGGCGGTCCTCAAATCGCGTATGTGGACCACCCGCTGGATGAGATGGGATATGCGGCAGCCTCTCAACTGATCAACCGACTGGAAAGCGAAAAGGAAACCGAACCGTTTTTCCAGCTTTTCTCCCCGGAATTCATCGCAAAAGAAACATTTCTCAAGCGATTCTAAACAGGAATATTCAAAAAAGGAAGGTCGCCTTATGAAAAACTCAAACGGAACGCGGAAGAGGATCTTCAGGATCAGAAGAGGAAAATACAATTTCACATTGATAGAACTTTTAATCGTTGTTGCGATCATAGCAATTCTGGCAGGGCTTCTGCTTCCCGCCCTGAACAGCGCCCGGAAGAAAGCGAAAAGCATCAACTGCGTTTCGCATCTGAAGCAGCTGGGGCTCATTTTCACGACGTATTCCGCGGATTATTCCGGCTGGGTCATCACCCGGGGATACAACTACACATGGGCAAGAGAGTATCAGACGAATGTCTATAAAGATAAGATGTCACAGACTGCGACAGGCAAATTTGCCGCGACCTATTTCTGTCCATCCTCCCTGAAATACATGCAGAATCCTTCCTGGGATTCCATGACCTATGCGATGAAATTCGAAGCGGTGCCCGGCGGATATGTCAACGGAAGCAGTTACGAGAAGCGACTCTCCGGAAAAGACGATCCCTACATGACGGAAGGACATGCAACGTTCCTGAATCAAATTTCCCTTCTCCAGCCGTCGAAATACTTTTTCGCCGTGGATTCCGTCCGATATAATGGTGGGGACTCGAACAAGGGGCGTCCCGCCTACTACCTCAGCAGCACGGATCTCAACGGTTTTCACTTCCTCCATTCCAATCGCTGCAATATGCTCCTTGCCGACGGACACGCGGAAGCCCTCTCCCCCGGCGGGATGATCCTCAATCACAAGACAAACTACTGGTACGCCGGTTCCCACATGTTCCGCGACGAATTCAATAACAAAATCCTGTTCTGAGGAAAATACATATGAAATTCTCTCTGCCGCGCCGTCTGCTTCCGACGTCTCTTGTTCTTCTTGCCGCGTGTGCCGCCACCGCAGCCCCCGTAAAGCTGCCGATCCGGGCGAGTCTGTGGAAAAAAATCCCCGGCATGGAATTCCGTGACAACAACGAGACCACGGATATTCTGATCCGCGGGAGCGCCTGTCAGACGAAACGGATCGACCTGCCTCCCGGAACAGTTCTTCTCCGTCTGCAAATGAGCATGCAGTGTTTCGAGGTCGTGCCCGGCAAAGAGAGCTGGCAGAATGCAAGAATGGCAATGAGCTTTCATGACAGAACCGGAAAGCGGGTCGGCAAATGGCCCGACGTTTTCCAGGGACGCGGAAACACGGAAAAACAGGTTTGCCTCCGCGATTTTCCCGTTCCGAAGCAGGCGGCATATCTCCTTCTCACTCCGGCGAATTACGGAACTTCCGGCCGGGTGGAATTCCGGGAGGTTTCGCTGCTCGCGTTAACGGAATCGGATCTGAAAGAGGAAAAAAGAGTCCAGCCCTGGAAAAACGCCGATTTCTCAAACGGACTCGACGGCTGGGTGATCTCCGGAAACCGGAACGCCTTTTCCATTGAAAACCATTCTCTGGTCTGCACCCCCGGAACGCCGGGAAAATACATCATCGGACAGAGACAAGTGCTCGAGGGGGGAAAATGCTGCAACCTGATCGCCGATATCACATCCGATGCCCCGGCGGATCTGGAAGTGCGCATCAGTTCCATCCGCTATTCCCGTCCGCTTGTCATGCGGAATCCGCTGGCGATTGCGAAAGGACGCCATCGCTATGTCCTGACGCTGGAGGCACTGCCGTACACTGCTGCAAGACCGGGCGATCTTGAACTCGAAGTGAAAGCGAAAGACCGGATTGTATTCCACAAACTGCAGCTTCTTCCTTGCGATTATACAAGAAAGGTCCTGCCGTTCTCGAAAAACTGGACGGTCTTTCCCGGAATCGGAGAGGAGCCGCCGGCCGCGGACAGAATCCCGCAACAGCTCCGCGACAGCAAAGGAGAAGGAATCCTGCCGCGGAAAATGATTCTTCCGGTCGGGCTTCAGGAGAAGGGGCGCACCGTGGATTTCAAGTGGATCATGAGAAATACACCCGGTTCCGGCGGAACCGCCGTGATGTACAATGAATTTGTAAGCGAGGAAGAAACGATTGTGAACTTCGGCTGTTCCGCCGACTGGTATTACAAGCTCTGGCTGAACGGCATACCGGTCTGCGACCGTCTGAAAGACGGGAACCGTATTCAGGACTTCACTCCCAACGCGAACCGGGTCTATCTGCCGGTAAAAAAAGGAAGGAATCTGTTTGTTGCTCTGATTCGATGCGGATCGAACGGATGGAAATTCAACTGGGGAGTGCCGCTGGCACCGAAACCGCCTCTTTTTTTCAAAGCGGACGACGAATTCAAAAAAGTGGATCTCTCCGATCTGGAGGTCAAAGCGGGTACCGCGCTGGACTTATCGTTTCTGAATGCAAATGAGGCCCCTGCGGGAAAGTTCGGGCGTCTGAAGGTCAATCCGGATGGATCGGCAGGATTTGAAAAATCTTCCGCGCCGTTCCGTCTTCAGGGATTCACCAGCGATCTGCAGAAGCCCTGCTGGACGGTCAAAGACCGGAAAACATTCGATGAAAATGCCGGGCGTCTCGCTGAAGCGATGCGTCGCCAGGGCTACAACTTTTTCCGCATGCACGGCATTGATCTGTGGGTGATGGAGGAAGCGGAAAAGGATCTGGCCCCCACCGCCGAATATTTCGACCGCTGGGACCGCATTCTCTATGAAATGAAAAAGCGCGGAATTTACACGCAGTATGTGATTTTCTCCTTCAATCTGTATGCGGGAAAAAACGGCTGGCAAACTCATTTTCCCCGCAGATTTTCCCACAAACTGATGCTCTACTGCGGAAGGAAATGGGAGCGCGAACGCTTCCGGCGCGGAGCGGAACTCATGCTGAATCACCGCAACCCTTACACGGGACTCCGCTGGAAGGACGATCCTGCGATCGTTCTCGTGGAATTCTACAACGAACAGAGCTCCGGATTCCTTCTGCATGAAGTGAAGAAAGATCCGGAAGCCTACGCCTTTTTTCTCAACTGCTGGAAAGAATGGCTGAAGAAATTCCTGAACAGCAGCGAATCCGCCGGCATCAGCGAAGAAACGCGTAAAAAAGGGGTTGCGTCCCCGCCTGATCCGCTCCGTCTGGAATCGCAGGAATGGAAAACGATCTTCGCGCTGTTCCGCCAGCATCTCCAGAAGACATGCCACGAATGGTGCGCGCAGGTTCTGCGTGATATCGGCTATCGCGGACTCTTCAGCAATGCGGGAACGCCCGCCGTCAACTGGCAGACCGTCCCGGTTTGCGACAGCCATACCTATTACAACCATCCGACGAAATGGGAAGCCAAAGGCTCCATCGTCAAAAATACCAGTGCGGCGGCGGAAGAGGCACCGTCGATCCGCGGGGTCACAGCGCGAAGACTTGCGGGACGCCCGTTCTTTATCGGGGAGTACAACTTCTGCTACTGGAATCCGAATCAGCGGGAATTGCCTCTGGCGTTCAACGCCTATGCCGCGTTTCAAGGCTGCAGCAGTCTGGCGATACACGATCAGGCGGTCTGGCTCGGCGGAGCCCGGAACAGCAGGCTGAGCTGTTTTCATGCCGGAGTTTCCCCGGTCCAGCGGGCGGGAGAGTTTCTTTCGGTTCTCTTCTTCCGCCGCGGGGATGTAAAGGAATCGCCGCACCGTGTCCAGCTCCGGATCAACCGGAATTTCCAGCGGCATCCCGTGGCGCTGGGCAAAGCGGTCTCCGGAGAACAGAGCCGGGTTGCCCTGCTTGCCGGATTCGCACTGACATTTCCCGATATGCCGAAATATCCGGGCCTGCCTCCGATCCCCGGAGCCGACTGGATCATGACTCCCGATGGAGCCTCTGAAATTTATGAGGAAGGATGGTTCTCAACCGTCATCGACTCCGCGGGGAGGTCCGGACTCCTGGACAGAATCGTCAGGGAATTGCGGCGGAAGGGGATTCTCTTCCGCCAGAATCTCACCGATCCCTCCGCGGGAATTTTCCAGACGGATACCGGGGAAATCACTCTGCGGAGCCGGGAATCCCTGATCAAAGTTGTCACGAAACGCAGTGAGGCGGTCGTCCTGCGCGCCGGAGCAAAACCGGAACGGCTGAATGCCATGACCGTGAATTCGGTCAGCCGGGATGCCCTGGTCGGACTCGCCTCGGTGGACGCCCTGAGCCCGCTCGCCGACGCCCGGCGGATGGTGCTGGTCTTCGCCACGGAAAACGTCAATACCGGAATGATACTGGAAGGCGACCGGGAAACGATGATCGAAGCGGGACATGCACCGATTCTCCTCCGCACCGCCGAACTTTCCATCCGCTTCCGGAACTCAACCGACTCCCTCCGGATGTATGCGTTGAAACTCAACGGAACCAGAACGGAAGAACTTCCCCTGAAAAAGGAACACGGCGAATGGACAGCTCAAATCAACACGGCAAAGCTCTTCGGCGGACCGGCGGTATTCTTTGAAATTACAGCGGAAAAGAGGTGAAAAAGTGCTCATTTCCTCTTCAAAATCAGGAACGGCAGAAGAACATTACGTCCCCCTGCCGCTGGGCAACGGAGATCTTTCGATGCTCTGTGATTACTGCGGAAATACCACTCCGAAAGAGTACTTCGGCAACAACATCCGCAGCGGAATCTGGCGGGCGGGCATCCGTTATGAGAAACGGGATACGCCTCTGGTCTCCTTCGGATTCTTCGAACAGATTCCCGCGACAGAGGCTCCCGTCATCGACTGGACCCAGAGTCTGCATCTGGACTACGGAGCTTCCGAATCCGTCATCATCCACAGCGACGGTGTCCGGGTGGAATCCCAGGTTTACTGTCTTCTGGACCGGAATCTTGTCGTAATCCGCAAAAGGCTTTCCGGCGCGCGCACGCTGAAAATGCGTTACTTTTTTGCCCCGGAACGGACCTCTGCCGTTCCTTTGAGCTTGACCGCGACCGCCTATAAAATCGACTCGTATTCCGAGATTCTCGGAACGGTCTCCTTTTTCCCTGCCACCCCGTGCAGGGTGGCACGTAGCGATTCCGAAATCCGTCTTGAAACGGATGGTCCCGAAGCAGTCTTCTACCTGGCGTTCGGCGACGAGGCGGAACGTTTCGCCGTCGAACATGCGGAAGAGGAAATTCGTGCCCATCAGCGGAAGCTCTGGAGCAGTTTCTGGAACGAATCCGCCGTTCCCGCGGATCGTCTTCCGGAACAGGTGCGGAAGGTGGCGAGAACGTGCGAATATCATCTCCGGATCTCTTCGACCAGGTGGTCAATCCCGATCGGGATCTATCCGACCCACTGGCAGGGACGTTATTTCGCATTTGACGAATACTTTGCGCTGGAAGGACTTCTGGCATCCGGACACACGGAACTGGCAAGAAAAATTCCGCTTTTCCGTCTCTCTCACCTTTCCGCGGCACAGGTCCGGGCCTACAACTATTTCGGACATGGAACGGAGGGATATCCGGCGCGTTTCGTCTGGGAAGCGGTAGAGGAACCGGGCGTGGAAGGCGCTCCGGGCGGATTCTGGCTGGAACATGTGTTTCACATGACCCATATCGGACTCGGCGCATGGGATTGTTCCGGGCGCGGAAAGGATTCGGAATTTTTATCCGCCGTCGCCTATCCCCTGCTCCGGAGCTGTGCCGAATATTTCCGGATTTTCGTGGTCGAAGAGAAGGAAAAGGGCCGTTTCATCATCGGGAAATGCACCGATCTGGAACGGCTCGGCGCAGCCTGTGAAAATCCTTTCATGACAACCTGCGGCGCGATCGCGCTTTTCCGGGCGGCTGCCGAAGCGGCGGAACTCCTGAAGGAAAATCCGGATCTGAGTTCCGAATGGCGCAGACTTGCATCCGAACTGCGGAAAACACTTCCACAGGATGAGCGATCCTATCTGCCGAAGCCGGACTCCTCCGACAAGAGCATCGGTCTTCTGAGCGGTCTCTTCCCCTATGAGGTTCTTTCTCCCGATGATCCGAAACAGATTCAGGCCATTCAGGATTTCTGCGAAACGGAAGGGAATTTCGGCAACATGTATCCGGTCGGACAGTCGCTCTGTTCCTGGTATGCGGGCTGGAAGGCTCTGACCTTTCTGCGTCTCGGCAAACGGGAAACCGCCGAACAGATTCTCCGGGATGCCGCCGCCGACACCGGATATTTTTCAGAAGTGTTCGAAATCCACGAAACCGGCCACCACCCGTGGTTCACTACGGCGGAAGGAGTTCTGCTTCAGGCAATTTGCGAAGTCTACGACCGATCCGGGGAGCTGCTCCGGCAGCCCCAATGAGATAATGCGGAGGGAAGCCCCCGGCCCCCTTCCCTCTCTTTTCAGCGGCAATCTCCGCTGGCGGATATTCCGGCAAAACTCTCTCCTGGCGCAAAACCTCAACCCGCAAATGTATATCAGAAGTAATCAGTTTACAAAAAATTGTTTCTTTTTCTTCTGATGTTTCTTGTCATTTTTTCCTCCCCGGAGTATAATGAAAGGGAGGAGCAGAACAATGACCTGCATGGAAATCGCGGAACAGCTTCAACAGGAAATCACCACGGGAAAATGTGCGCCCGGACGCAAACTTTCCGCGCGGGGGATTGCGGAACGATTCGCGGTCTCGTACCTGACCGGCAACCGTGCGCTGAACATCCTGACGGAACGGGGACTCGTCCGCAGGAAGCCGCGCGGGGGTTCCTATGTGAACGGCGAACCGGAAAAAAATTATCTGATCGGTTATTCCATCGAACACTATCTGCAAAACGCATTCAATCAGACGGCCGGAGTCTTCCGGAAAATGCTTCTGAACGAATTACGGAAATACTCCTGCAAGGTCCGTATGCTCTCCATCGACGATTGGAATTCCGACTGGCTCGGCGATCTGGACGCCCTTCTCTTTTCCCATGAAATCGACAAAGAGCAGCAGGAAGTCGCGGAATCCCTCGG
>CALXMJ010000004.1 GCA_944389445.1 uncultured Victivallales bacterium
AGGACCAGCAAACTGGCGAGTTCCTCCTCCACCTCCACGGAGACGAGCCTGATGCTCAACGGAACGTTTCTCATCATTGTCTACGACCCGCTGGATTAAAAAAAAAAAAAAAACGGGAAAGGAGGCCTCCTTTGAAATCATTTCTGATTACAGTCAATATCATTCTGGCGACACTGGTCGTCTGGAGCGCGGCAAAACACTTCGGCGCGATCACCGGCGGAACCAAAGTCGAATATTCCGTCAAGAAACCAGCGCAGAAAAAGGCACAGCCCGCCGTAAAACCTCAGAAAACGGAACCGGCTCCGGCGAAGCTCAAAGACCCCGTCGCCTCCCTGATTGAAGAAAACATCTTCAACCAGGACCGCTGTCCGAACGCAAACGTCCCGGGCGGAGGCAATGCCAGAGTGGAGCTCTCGCTTGTCGGCACCTTCACGGTCGGGACAAGTTCAGGAGCCATCATTCTCCAGAAGACCTCCGCGAACAACCGGAACCAGTGGGGATTTATGGGAGGATTCCCCGGTGGGCCTCCCAGACCCGGAGGCGGACCGGGACGCCAGATGGGAATTGTCAATCATGCAGGAAACAACCGGAACGGACCGCGCGGCGGAAGAGGCTCCGGAGGAAGAAATATGGGAGGAATACGGACCCCTTATGGCATCTCCTATCAGAACTCACAAGGTCCTGTGGTCTTCAAACAGTATGTGCGGCTCGGAGAGACTCTCAGCAACGGCTACACGCTCACCGAGGTCAATCCCAATAAAGTGACTCTGAAACGCGGCAGCGACAAGCTCGAACTGGAACTCCTCGACGCCTCCCAGAACGCTCCGCAGACCGCCAAGGCACAGAACCGCCGCACCAACCGGGGAAATCAGTTCATGCAGATTATGCAGAACATGCAGAGAATGCAGTTCATGCAGAATATGCAGATGATGCGGATGATGCGTGACAACAACCGCCGCCCTCCAGCCCCGCCGACGACGCCCAACACGGGAAGAAATACAAGAGCGCGCGGCAGATAACATAACTCAACAAATACCATTAAGGAATCATAAAACAGGAATCAGCAAATGAAACTCGGTCAGCTTAACAGTTCGTTCAGGAAAATGCTCCGGCTTGCGCTTCTTCTCTTTGTTGCCTCCATGCTCGGCTCCTGCGCATCCCCGAAGCAGGAAGAGAAAAAAGAGGAAAAACCGGAAGACCTGTTCGCGTTCCTCCACAAGGAAAAGGAAATCGTTCCGAAACAACCCAATGCAGAGGAAACCGCGGAACAGGAACTCGTCAAAACCGATGCAAAGGAAAACGATTCCAAAATTCAGGAAAAAATCAAACGGATGCCGACAAAAGCCATCCAGCCGCCGGAAGAAAAAAAGAAGGCGCCTCTCCATTTCTATGACGACTTCATCATCCTCAACGGCGACGAGGAACTGGACGTCAAACTGGTCTTCAACAGCGCGCCCCTGCTCGACGTGATCCCCTTCTTCGCCGACACCCTCGGATTCAACTTCCTCGCGGACAGCGACCTCAAAGGAGTCGTCACACTGAACATCGACCAGAAAATGACCCGCAAGGAACTCTGGAACACCTTTGACCGCATGCTGAATCTTTCCGGCGCCGGAGTCACTGTCGACGGCACTCTGCTCCGCATCGTCGCCCTCTCCAAACTCGCCCGGCAGTCCGACTCCCGTCTGGCGCGCGACGGCTCCGGCGAAATCTTCTACTATCCGCTGAAAAACACCACCGCAAAAGACGTCATGAATCAGATCAAGCCCTTCCTCGGCAAGGACAGCATCTGCGTGGAACTCACCCGGCCGAACGCGGTCATGGTCGCCGACGACCGCGCCAATATGCCGAAAATCAAACAGCTTCTCGAAATCATCGACCGGAGCGGAAAAAACAGCTGGAAACGGAAAGTCATCAAGTGCGGGAACATTCTTCCCAGTAAACTGACCGAAGAACTCAAAACCGTCCTTCCGGTCCTCGGATTCAACGTCCTCCAGACCACCGACAAACCGGAACAGCCGGGTTCCATCCAGCTCACCGGCCTTGACCGGCTTCAGCTGATCGTCGTCTCCGCCGCCACCGATGAAGCCATTCAGGAGATTGAACAGTGGGTCGATCTCCTCGACAGTTCCGATTCCCTCGATCAGGAACGCATCTTCGTCTACAAGGTCCGCCACACCAAAGCGGCACAGCTGGCACAGGCGCTCTCGGTTCTCTACGACACTCAGGGGGCAAGCCTTACCATCGATACCACCACCGGCAACACCCGGACCGATACCATCACCTCCACCGTAAACAACAACCGGAACCGGACAAACACTCAGAACCGCAATAATCCGACCGCGGCAATCAACAATGTTGAAAACACTCTGACCGACAAGAACTCCAACGTTTTCGACACTCCGGTGCGCGTCTTCGCCGATGGAGTTCTCAACCGTCTTGTCGTCCGCACGACCCCGAGGACCTATGCCTCCATCAAAGCCCTTCTGAACCGTCTCGACGTGGTCCCCGCCCAGGTCCTTCTTCAGGTCCTCGTGGTGGAAGTTTCCCTCACGGAAAGCACCCAGTTCGGACTCGAACTCTCCGGACAGACCAAAATCGGCGGCAAAAACTCCCTCATCGGGACGAACTACTCGGACCTGACCACCCCCTCCACGACCACAACGACCGACAGTCTCGGCAATGTCACAAAAAATGTCAGCAGACAGGACGGCTTCACCTATTTCCTCTCCGATCCGGACAATCCGGACAACAAATTCGCCTATATCCGCGCACTCGCCGGAAACGGCAACATCAAAGTGGTATCCAGTCCCCAGCTTCTGGTATCAAGCCATACGGAAGCCACCATCAACGTCGGAAGCGATGTCTCGGTCCGTACGCAGTCGCTGGTCAATTCCAATTCCGGTGACGGCAACATCACCTACAACTTCGAATACAAAACGACCGGTATCATCCTCACCGTGACGCCGGAAATCACAAGCAACGACCTGATCTCCCTGGATGTCAAGCAGGAACTCTCCAGCGTCGACTACTCCGTCGTCACCTCGGAAAACCCGAACCCGAATATCGACCAGCGCGTCGTCGAAACCTCCATGACCATCGCCCACGGAAAGACCATGGTCCTCGGCGGACTGATTCAGGAAAAGAAAAACGACTCCCTCAGTTCCATTCCGATCATCAACCAGATCCCGGTTCTGAACAGACTCCTCGGATCGACCGACGCCTCCGTCTCACGCACCGAAATCCTTGTGCTCGTCACCGGCTACATTGTCAACGAGCGCAACAAGGTCGAAGAGCTCATCTCCCGCTACAACGACGCACTCCGCGCCCTCAACGATTTCGATGAGAACATCAAAACCAAAAAGAACAGTCCGCAGCAGCGCAAACCGCACGTTCTGACGGACAAGGAGTTCTGGAATGCCCTCTGACCCGGAACAACTCCCCCCGCTGACCCGCCTTGCCGCACTCTATGCGGCACGCTTCCCCGACGCCGGAACCCCGTCCCGGGAAACCGATCGTCAGCTTCTTCAGGACAACCGGATCACGGAACCCGCCCTCGCGGCCCTCTATTCGGAGGCATACTCCGTTCCCGTTCTCCCGGAAGACGAGATCCGTCCCCCGGAACCCTATCCGAACGGTTCCATGGATTTCTTCAATGCAAATCTCTGCCTCCCCTACGAATGGGACGAGGATAAAATCATCTTTCTCGCCGCCGATCCCTATGATCTTGACCAGATTGGTTTTCTGGTCAGGAAAACCTGGAATCTGGAAGCGGAATTCCGTTTTGTCCGCCGGCCGTTTCTGGAACGCATGCTCTCCAAAATCGCCAGCCGCGAAGAGGAAAAAGAGGAAGAAATGGTCGATGTCGAAGATGAAAACACTCTCCGCACCATGGCGGGCGAAGCGAGAATCGTCCGGCTCGTCAACGACATCTTCACGCAGGCGATCGAACTCGGAGCCAGCGATATCCACATCGAACCAGGAGAGGAACATGTGGCGGTGCGCTGCCGCGTCGACGGAGTCCTGACCGAAATTCTGAACTGCCCGCTGAATCAGTTTCCCGCGATTGCCTCCCGCATCAAACTGCTCGGCGGCCTCAACATCGCCGAAAGCCGTCTGCCGCAGGACGGACGAACCAACGTCCAGCTCGGACGCGCCGTTCTCGACATGCGAATCAGCACCATTCCCATTCTGACCGGCGAAAGCATCGTGCTGCGTCTGCTGAATCAGGAGGCGATCACTTTCGATCTCCAGACACTCGGCATGTCCGATGAACATCTGAAACAGTTCAAACGTCTCATCAACATTCCCCACGGCATGATCCTCGTCGTCGGCCCGACCGGAAGCGGCAAAACCACCACTCTGTACAGCGTCATCAGCCAGCTGAACGACAACCGGAAGAAAATCATCACGGTCGAAGACCCCGTCGAATACAAAATGCACGGTCTCTGCCAGATGCAGGTCAACCCGAAGATCGGCGTGACTTTCGCCGCAGGCCTCCGAAGCATCGTCCGTCAGGACCCCGACATCATTCTCGTCGGCGAGATCCGCGACCGGGAAACCGCCGACATTGCCATCAATGCCGCCCTCACCGGACATCTCGTTCTAAGCACGCTCCACACCAACGACGCGGTCGGCGCCGTCACGCGGCTGATCGACATGGGCGTGGAAAACTTTCTTGTCTCCTCCGCCCTCTACGGCGTGCTCTCCCAGCGCCTCGTCCGCAAAATCTGTCCGGTCTGCCACGGGAAAAAGACCGATCCCGCCGGAAACAAATGCCGGAAATGCAACGGCACCGGTTTCAAAGGCCGCTCCGGAATCTTCGAACTGCTCTTCCTCGACGACGATCTCCGGGCGGCGGTCAACCGCAACGCCGACAGCTCCGAACTGGAGGCGATCGCCGTCAAACACGGCATGATCACCCTCCAGCAGGACGGCCTCGACAAGGTCCGCCAGGGAATCACCACCGAAGAGGAACTCAGCCGCTCCACCGCGGAACTCTAACAAAAGGACGGCCGGACCATGGGACTTTACAAATATCTCGCAGCCGCACAGGGCGAACCGCCGCAGGAGATGCTCATCGAAGCCGACAGCCCGAAAGAAGCTCTCGACAAGCTCCGCAGCCGCCGCGTGCTCCCGGTCCGCTTCTACGGCGAAGTCTCCGTCGGCGGAGAACGCTTCTCCCTGCACCGCAGCAAAATCAACACCTATGAGTTCACACGCCAGCTCGCACCTCTGCTTGACTCCTTTATCCCCCTCGAAAAAGCACTCGGCATCATCGCGGAAAGCACGGTAGAGCCGGAACAGAAAAACTTCGTCAACTCCCTGCGGCAGGGACTCCATGAGGGAAAAAAGTTCTCGGAACTGGTCCGCTCCCACGGCGCGCTCTTCCCCGGATATTATGCCAATCTCATCGAGAGCGGCGAGGAGACGGGATGTCTGCCGGAAGTCGTCGAACAGCTCTACAAGTTCATGGGCGAAAGCAAGGAACTGAAAGACTTCATCATCTCCAGCTCCATCTACCCGCTCGCGATTCTGACGGTCACGGTTCTCGTCACGATCCTGCTCTTCACGGTCTTTGTCCCCCGTTTCGCCAAAATCTTCCAGGACATGGGCCGCGCCATGCCGCCCTCCATGAATTTCCTGCTCGGAATCAGTTCGTTTGCCTCGTGGGCATGGTGGCTGCTGCCGCTGCTGGGAGTCGCCGCCTGGCTCCTGCTCAAACACTTTATCGGAGAAGAGAATCTGAAGCTCAAATTCAACAAGTTCATGATCTCCCTGCCGCTCCTGGGGCCGATCCTCATCTCGCTGGAAATGTGCAAGTACATCCGGACCCTTTCCATTCTGATCGCGAACCATGTGGAAATCATCCGGACCGTGAAAATCTCAGGACGGATCATCCGCAACCCGATCATCGCAAAAACCTTTGCGGATCTCGGGCGCAAACTGAAAGGCGGAGCGAAACTCTCGGCGGCTCTCGCGGGGAACCGCTATCTGCCCTCGGGAATGGTCCCGATGCTCCGCGTCGGAGAGGAATCGGGAACGGTCGGCGAGATGCTTTCCCGAATCGCAACCCATCTCGAAAACGACACAAGACAGAAGATTCGACGTCTTCTGAGTCTGTTCGAACCGGCGGTCATCATCTTTCTGGCACTGATGGTGCTGGTGGTCGTCGTATCCATTTTCGTGGCTATGATGGAAATCAACTCAATCAATCAAGGAGGACCCAAAATATGAAGAGAAGAATGAGAAGAAGAAGAAGAATGAGTTTCACACTCATTGAAGTCGTCGTGGTGATCATCATCCTGGTGACGCTGGCGTCGATCGCAACCCCGCTCTACCTGAACTACGTCAAAAAGGCGAATGTGGGCGCGGCAAAAACACAGATCAAACTGCTGGAAGACGCCATCACGGGCTTCCGGCTGGATGTCGGCAGCTATCCGGATTCCTCAACCGGACTCCGCGCGCTCGTCGAGAACGTCGACCAGAATACGAAATGGGCAGGCCCCTACATCAAACCGGCCGTTCCGAAAGATCCCTGGGGCAACGATTATGTCTATGTCTATCCCGGTGAACACGGAGAATTCGATCTCATCTGCTACGGCGCCGACGGACAGCCCGGCGGAGAAGGCGAAAACGCGGACATCACCAATTATCAGCAGGAGTAATCCCATCTCCGCCGACGCCCCGCCGCAGGACATCGGCGGAACAACCGGCCCATTCACGGGGGTGCGCATGAAATCGAAGAAAAACAGCAGGACGACAACAGAAAAAAGCACATTCACACTTCTGGAACTCGTCGTGGTCATCTCGATTCTCGCGCTGGCATCCTCTCTCGCCGTTGCGACCTTCCGCGGAGAATCCCCCGCAAGGCAGATGGAAAACGCCTCGCTCCAGTTCGAAGCGTTCTGCGCCAAAGTCCGCTTCAACGCCATGGAAAACGGCGAGGACCGGATCGTCCTGCTCAATCCGGACACCCGTCAGTTTCTCGTGAAAATCCCCGAGGAGTTCCAGCCGAAGGAAAACGAGGGAACAACAACGGGAGAAACGGAACATTCCACCATCGACGGCGAAAACAGAGTCTTTCTGCCGAAATGGACCCTGCCGGAAAACTTCACGCTCGAACGAGCCGATTTCGATCCTTCGGAACTCTCGGAAGACGGAACACTTGAACTCTTCCGCTTCTTTCCCGACGGCGGAGCCTCAGGCCGCCGCACCCTGGAACTGAAATACAAAAATCTGCGCAGGACCTTCGACATCTCGCCGCTGACCGGACTCATGACCTCCAAAGAGGACGAGGTGAACCAATGAAACATACCGGATTCACTCTCATTGAAGTCGTCGTGGCGCTGGGGATTCTGGCACTCTCCATCGCGGGGCTCCTCTCCCTGCTGACCAGTTCCCAGAACCGCATCGGGAAAAGCCTGGAGGAGTGGAAAAACATGCACATGCTCTCGCAGGCGGCGGAATACTTCATGCTCCAGAACGAGGACCCGGGCGCGATCGAAGAAACCTTCTTCCCCTACCGGGACCATACCGTCAACGCCTATTATCAGGACGCGGAGGGACTCCCCGAAGAATACGGCAACATCGTCAATCAGCTTCCGCTGACCAGTCTGGTCATCGAATTGCGGAAGGCAGCCTCGGGCGATATCGTCGACAAACTCATCATCGACAGGATCAGCTATGAGAACACGATTCAAGGCGAATAAATCCCCCTTCACGCTCGTGGAACTCGTCGCGGCGATGGCGATCATGATCTTTGTCGCGCTGATCATCGGCACAGCCTCCATGACCTTCTACAACGCGTGGCGGCGCAGCACCCGCGCGGCAGCCTATCTGAAAACCTGCCAGAGCATCGACCGCATCATGGACAACTGTGTCCGCAACATGATCGTCTTCCAGTGGTACGATGACTCCGAAAGCCGCAACCGGGTGATCTTCCAGGGAGAAGCCGACAATCTCCACTTCACCACTCTGCGCCGGAGCTACCGCGGCGACAAAGGAGCTCTCCTGTTCGTGCGGCTGCGGGTGGAAAATGAACAGCTGATCGCGGAATACTCCTCCTATCCTCGCCCGCACTGGGCGGACGAGGGGGAATACACCTGGGACCGGGAAGTCCTCGCCGACAAGGTGCGCTCCGTCCGTTTTCTCTACGCCATGAAAAACAGCAACGACGAAATCGAATGGGACGAACAGTGGGAGGAATACGACAGCCAGACCCTGGAAACCAATTCCAATGCGACCACCATTCCCCTCGCCGTCCAAATGACGGTCGAATGGCTCGACGGCACCAGCGAAGTCTGGCTCCGCCGCGCCGCAGGAACCGCAGCCAATACACGCATGAGGGACATGAGACAATGAAACGCTTCCATCGCTCCAGAACGGAATCCGGGTCCGCACTCATCGCGGCGCTCGTCCTGATCTTCTCCGGCTCCATGCTGACCATGGCGGTCCTGGCCATCTCCCAGACCGCCACCCTCGACATCCGGGCACACACACAGCTCCAGCGCTCCGCCTACATCAACGAGGGAGTCTCCAACCGCATCCAGTGGCTCCTCGCCGCCGACAAATATCTCTTCACAGGAACCGCCCCTGGAGAGCTCGACTACACGGACTACGATCATGACCGCTATATGCCCGACGGAGTCGAACATGAAATGGACTACTACGGCACCACCGTCGCATTCCGCATCTTCAGCGCGAACTCCGGCTGGGACCTGGGACCGAGCGCCTACCAGAACACCCTCATGCAGTTCACCTCGCGCCTTGACATCGAAACGACCGTCACCGACGCCGTCGAAGAACTGACCGACAAACTCCGCGACTACTTCGATGACAACGACGATATCTCCACCAGCGGCATGGAAGTCGACGATTACGACGCCGAAGGCATGGCCCCCCTCCCCAGGAACCGGACCAGCGGCTTCTGGCGCGAAGAACTCTTCTACATCAAAGGACTGACCGATCTCTTCCCTGCTGACAAATACGGGCGCCTCAGCGGACTCCGTCTGCCGAACGCCCCCTCGGGAAATCCGAACTTCTTCACAGCCACCCCGCTCATGCTCCAGATCTACTGCAATCTGGATGAAGACCAGGTGGCGGAGGTCGTCGCCGCCCGCGAGCAGTGGTTCAAGGAACGAGTCCGGATCAAAGACCAGATTGATGCCCTCCTCTACACCAATCTGGGCGGACTCTCCTGGAACGACAGCGGAAGCTACACCGTCTACATCGAAGCGCCGAAAAATGAAAAACGACCATCCCGGCGTCTCGTCTTCACCTACCGCGGATTCGATCCCACCGGTCCGGAGGACAACATGGTCGAATTCCTCGAATGGATGTTTTTCTGAACATCATTTCCGGCTTTTTTTCAAACGATTCCGTCAAAACCCGCTTTTCTCTTCTCATTTTCCATGCAAGTATTTGATTTTCACAGCAAAAGATGCTATATTAACCAGTACATTCTCTATACCTTGAATTTGAAAAAATTTAACATAACAAACAGAGAGACTGGAGAGTAAATTGAAAATACTGATGACTGGAATCACCGGGCTGGTCGGGGCAGCCTTCACCACAGCATTGTTAAGAGAAAATCCTTCCTTCAGGATCGTTTCGCTCTGCCGGGGATTCTGCGGAGAATCCGGACAGTACCGGGCATCCAAAATCATCTGCAAGCAGTGCGAATTTGATGGCAGGCCGGAAACCGCGGAAGAGATTCTTTCCCGAATCACCATCATCGAGGGAACCCTCGCCGACCTCCCCATGGAAGAAATGGCAAAGGAAGGACCGTTCGACACCTTCTTCCACTGCGCAGCAGACGTGAACCTCGGCAAGGACCCGGAAGGCAAAACCTATGCCACCAATTTCGGCGGAACCCAGGCAGCTCTGGCTCTCGCGAAAAAGGTCAATGTTCCGACCTTCCATTACGTGAGCACTGCATATGTGGCGGGGAAAACGGTCGGCAGAGTCATGGAAGACACCATGCCCGCAACCGACTTCAACAACTCCTACGAAAAAAGTAAATTCGACGCGGAAAAACTGGTCCGCAGTTCCGGATTCAAATATACGATCTACCGCCCATCCATCGTAGTCGGAAGACTTTCGGACGGTGTCATCCGGAAACCGCTGGCGTTCTACCGTCTGCTCGAATTTCTCGGCCAGGTCAAACGCGTCGGCTGCTCCAAGGCGGGAATCCCCGCGAACGGAGTCTTTGCAACCAGTCTCCGTCTGGAAGCCGGAACCACCGACAAAGTCTATTTCGTACCGATCGACTATGTCCAGAAGGCGATTTCCAGCCTCTTCCTCAAACCGGTGGAAAATAAAACCTATCACATTACAGGCGAAAGCCCCGTTTCCACCCGCGACATCGAAAAAGCGGTCGGCGAAGTCCTCCAGACCACCGGACTCAGCGTCATGGATAAAGTGGACAATCCGACCAAAGAGGAAAAACTGGTCCAGAAAATGATCGGCGATCTGATGCCCTATTTCGCTTCCGAAATCATTTTCGACGATTCCAACGTGCGCGCCGCTCTCGGCCCCGAAATCGTTTCCTGGAAAATGGACATCAATTTCCTCCGCAAAATGATCACCGCTTATTACAAGGCGGAAAACCCGGAAATCATTCCCTGAGCATCCTCTGGAAACCGATTCCAAGCCGGCCGACCAGCCGGCTTTTTCTGTTTCCGGACCGCTTCCGTCATACACAGTTGACAGGAAATCTTCATCCGGGAATTGATTTTTCGCCGTTCAGAGTATATTATAACGCATTTTAGCATGGAAGGCATACTATGAGAAGCATGACGGGATTCGGCCGCGCCGAAGAATACAGCAGTGATCTGAAATGCGGATTCAGAGTCGAAATTTCCTCAATCAATAAAAAACAGTTCGAACTGAAACTCAACATTCCAAGAGAACTCGCTCCGCTCGAAATCGAACTGCGGACTTTTGTCGCCGACCGGCTTGCAAGAGGTTCCGTCACCCTCCGGATCGAACTGGTCCTCCACAACGAAACGGGATTCCATTCCGTGGATTTCAGCAGAGCAGCCCTGATTCTGGAGGCGGCACGCAAATTCCAGCAGGAATACAAGCTGCCCGGAGAAATCACCATCTCCGACATCCTGGCAATTCCCGACGCCGCCGTCATTCAGAATGCGGATCTGGGAAATGAACAAATCATCGGTTTCCTGGAATCCGTCATTGCCTCCGCCATCGCCCGGCTCATCGAAATGCGCGAACGGGAGGGAGCAAACCTCAAAGCGGATATTCTGTCACACCTTGCCGTCATGGAACATCTCGTCGGAGAGATCGAACCGCTGGCGGCAAAACTGCCCGAACTCCAGACACAGAAACTCTACAAGCGCCTGAAAGAACTCGACCTTCCGGCGGACACGACCGACGACCGGCTCCTCCGGGAAGCCGTCATCTTCGGAGATAAACTCGACGTCACCGAGGAAATCACACGTCTCCACTCCCATTTCAGCAATTTCCGGAA
This sequence comes from uncultured Victivallales bacterium, assembly GCA_944389445.1. Taxonomy (GTDB): domain Bacteria; phylum Verrucomicrobiota; class Lentisphaeria; order Victivallales; family UBA1829; genus UBA1829. The sequence continues at coordinate 11,492 of CALXMJ010000004.1, forward strand.
GATGGTCGACGACAACGTTTCCGCGATCGGCAGGTCTCTTGATTTCATGATCCAGGAAATTTTCCGGGAATGCAACACGCTCGGCAACAAAGCGGCCTCCACCGATATCTCGCCGAAAATCGTGGTTCTGAAAACGGAACTGGAAAAAATCAGGGAACAGGTTCAAAATATCGAATAACTTTTACGGAGGAATCGCTGATGAAACAATGCACCGCCCGGCACGCGTCCGCAGACGCGGCGAATCTGATCGACGCCGTCACCGCGGAAATCTCCGCATCCTATCAGGACGGAATCGGCATCAATCACAACGAGGGGCACAATCTTCCCCGGGAAACAGAGGTGCTTTCCATTCTCTCAAAACTGCTGGAACTCATCTTCCCCGGTTTTGCGGAACGCGAAGCATATTCCATGGAGACGCTGAAATTCTCCGTCGGAGAAATCGTCTCCTCCCTTTACATCGAACTCAACGATGTCATTCATCGGGCCTGCAAGTATCACTGCATGCTGACGGAAACATGCGATGAGTGCAAATGCCAGGAGCGTGCTCTCTCCGCCACAAAAAAACTCCTGCAAAGCATTCCGCGTCTCAGGGCCATCATCAAAAAAGATATTCAGGCGGCACTCGACGGAGACCCGGCCGCCCGCTCCCTGGATGAAGTCATTCTCAGTTATCCAGGAGTAAAAGCCGTTACCATTCAAAGGCTTGCGCACATCTTATACGAAGAGAAAGTCCCGCTGATCCCACGCATCATGACCGAATACGCCCACAGAATCACGGCAATCGACATTCATCCCGGAGCCAAAATCGGAGAAGGCGTTTTCATCGACCACGGAACCGGCGTGGTCATCGGGGAAACGGCGACCATCGGTTCCAACGTCAAAATCTATCAGGGAGTTACGCTCGGCGCCCACTCCTTCCCCAAGGATGCCTGCGGAAAAATCATCAAAGGAGCGAAGCGCCATCCGAACATCGAAGACGGCGTCACCATTTATGCCGGAGCCACGATTCTCGGCAACATCACCATCGGGGCGCACTCGGTCGTCGGCGGCAACGTATGGCTCACGGAAAGCGTCCCGCCCGGAACCAAGATCCGGATCGCCGCCCCGGAACTCACAATCAAAAAACCGGGAGCCAATTGAACATGAACCTCATTGCGGAGCATCTTGCGGAAGTCAGGAATCAGATCGCGGAAGCCGCCCGGAATGCCGGCCGCAGCCCGGAAACTGTGAAACTCCTCGCGGTCTCCAAGACCTTTCCTATGGAGGATATCCGGGAAGCCTTTGCCGCGGGACAGTGCGAATTCGGCGAAAACCGTGTTCAGGAACTGGAAGGCAAAGTTCCCTCCGCACTCCCGGGAATGGTCTGGCATCTGATCGGACACCTGCAGTCAAACAAGGCGGAAAAAGCGGTCGGTCTGGCGGAATACATTCACTCTGTAGACTCACTCAAACTCCTGAATAAAATCAATTCTGCGGCGGAAAAGAGAGACAAAGTCCAGAAGATACTTCTTGAAGTCAATGTTTCCGGAGAAGAATCCAAGTTCGGCATTTCCGGATTCGACCAGCTCCGGAAGATCTTCGAACACTCGCTCACCCTGAATCACATCAAGGTGCTCGGTCTCATGACCATGGCTCCGCTGGGCGCGGACGACCCGATCCTCCACAGGACATTCGCAGGACTGCGGGAATTCCGTGATCGGCTCGCGGACGAATTTTCCGCGGCCCTGCCGGAATTGTCCATGGGAATGAGTCAGGACTTCCGTGCAGCCATTGCGGAAGGTGCGACAATTGTCCGGATCGGCACCGCCATTTTCGGAGGAAGGCCCCGGAACTGACCCGTCCGGGAACCTCCATCGTTTTGCGGAGACATCAAGGGGTTGCCGCTCCCATTACCGGAAGAATCATAATCCGGCGTATGCCGATGATGATTTCAGAAAAAACCATTTCCAAATCTTTTTTGTTTTCCGCATCGTCGAAAGAGGAAATTCTTTCCCGGAAGGGTTGCTATCGCATCGGCTTCAAATTTTCGATTCATTTTGTCAAATAAATTATTGCATAATCATATATTTATTAACAATATCAATAAAGAAAAGTTTGAAAAACGAATTCAAAAAAACGGGGTTTTACTTCTCTGGAAAGGGAGAAGCAATTATATAAATTATTATGTAAAAAAAAATTATTCATCCATTGACTTTTTTTACTTGAGGTGTTACCTTGTAAGCAGATGCAGTCCTCTTTGACAGAAGACGCAGCGGAGAAGAGCCGTAACGAAAAGAGTCACGGCAATGAGCAATGGCAATCGTGCCGGAACGATCGTTTTACAACATTTACGGAGGCAAGCAATGTCGCTGGAACACGGAATACTGGGTTTTCTTTCGATCAGGCCCGGTACGGGTTACGACCTGAAGAAAATGCTCGACTCGACAGGAACCCGTTTCTGGACGGCGGAGCATCCACAAATCTACAAGGCGCTGAAGGCTCTGGAAAAGCGGCGCTGGATTACGATCAAGGAGATCACTCCCGGAAAGAAGCTGGAGAAGAAGGTCTACGAACTCACTCCGGAAGGCGGCAAGGAGCTGGTCCGCTGGCTGAAAAATGAAGACTATTCCGCATTCCGCATAAAGAATCCGATTGTCATGCAGTGTTTTTTCAGCAGCAATCTTTCCCTGGATGATCGGCTTCTTCTGGTGGACCGGTATTACCGGGAAGCCAAGCGGATGGACAGAATTTTTTCGGATTCCTATGAAAAGAAAAGCCGTGAGCTCGGAAGCGCCTCGCCGGAAGAACGACGGAATCTTTCACCGCTTCACAAGCTTTTCCGGTACAACATGATGAGCAATCAGACATTTCTGAAATGGCTGGGAAGCTGCCGAAAGGAATTGCAGGAAGAACGAAGAACAAACCACGGGGCATAAGTCATTGTCGGCAGCAGAAGCCCAGCGGGTATCGCGGACAGGCATAGGGGAAAAGGTCGGGTCATTCTGTTTTCGTGCCTGAAAATGAACATTTTCTGAAAGAAAAGGGCAAAGACATCCGGAAAGTGTTAAAAAAAATGATTTTTTTTTCATTTTCGCTGAAAAAGAGGTGGACTTTTTCATAAAACCGTTGTATAAGATATGGCAGGAGACATACTTATGCGTAAAATTCTACACAGCTTCAATATGGTTGAAATTGTTCTGGCGATCGGAGTGGTTGCCATCGGAGTGACCGGGGTCATGGCGCTTCTGCCGCCCGCCCTCAACGCAAACCGGGACGTCGCTGCGGATGCCTTTGTTGCAGAAGCGGCCTCCAAGGTCTCAGCACTGCAACAAAGGCATCCGCAGCGACGTCCCGGTTTGCCTTTGTTGCAGAAGCGGCCTCCAAGGTCTCAGCACTGCTGAATTTAAAATATATTCCCGATTGGAAAAATGGAACAAACCTCCCCTTTTCCACCAGCTCTACCCAGCCGGAACCGACACAGGCAACAACCAAAGGCAGTGATGTGGACAGTAATCTCAGCGACTGGAAAGTCTATAATACCAATGTCTCCAGTATTTATTGGTTTGAATCCGGCGATGGGATGACCGTCCTCCATGCAAGCTTTCGACAGGCAGACATCCCAGCGGATTTATATAATGGGACTACCAGTGTAGGACCGACAGAAGCCAATAACACAAAACGGATTTTCGTTGAATTCAGTTGGCCGGTTACTGTCGCGTTGGAAAACAGACAAAAACGCCTGTTTGTTTTTGATGTTTCAAAGTAAGCGAGTAATCATTATGAGAAAAAGAAACTTCTTCACAATTGTGGAACTGATGGTGGCAATGGCAATTTTTGCCATTCTGATGCTGGTCCTGATGCAAATATTCAACTCCACCCAGGATGTCTGGAAGAAAACAACAGAAAAATCCGACAGCTATGAAAATGTCCGTATTGCGCTGAATATGATCGAAACAGATCTCATGTCAGCGATTTATGTAGATAATCCCACAGGAATCGGAAGGTCTTTTTACACAGACAACAGTTCGGTCTTGTGGTTTCCTACAATGAAACCCTATTTGATTGATCAAGGAAATCAGAAACTGAAGGAAGTCGAGGTTGCTTATTATCTCGATTCAACATCGTATACGGATGAAATATCCGGACTTACCGGATTGCGGAAACTGAAATATTCCGCTCGGACGGATAAAGATGGTCTAACCTTTCGAACAGCCACCGGTACGGTCAGCAACCGGACAGACAGAGGGATCATTCTGGAAAATATTCTTTCCTGGACCATTGCGCCTTTATACAGAAACGCCAGCAACAATTACAAGCCCGTAACGGATCGTATGCCGCACATAGTCCTGATCTCCTTCACTGTGATTGACAATGATCCGCAAATCATGAGAAAGTATAAAAACGCAACAACGAATGAAGAAAAAAGCCTCTATACCCGAACATTTTCCAGAATCATAAGTATTGATCGTCCGGTTTATTATGCAGACCTGTAAATTCTTTCAGCAAAAATCCAAGAAGGAAAACGGATTATGAATATCAAACATGCAAAAAGACAAAAAGTAACGGAAAAAGGAGTTGCCCTGCTTTTTTCTCTGGGAATTCTTGGTTTGATGACAGTTCTTGCATTGACGTTTGCATCCGTATCCATGACCAGCAGAGATGTAGCTAAACTCAATACTGATAAAGCGTATGCAAAAACACTTGCCCGATCCATTATTGACCGAGTTTGCTATATTGCTGAAAAAGAAATCAAGGGAAAAGATCTCGCAAAATTTTATTCCAAGACGACAAGCGGGAATAATCAGGATACCTATGACTGGATTTGGAAACTGGGCTTCATTGGCAGAGACATTGAATCCCGACTCTATAATATGGAAGTCGCCCCCATTTCTGACTCGGATCTGAAAAATCTGTATCCCTCCTGGCAGTATGTGCAGGAAGGAAACAATGCAACGGATCCCATCGTCGGAAGATTCGCCTACATCGCGTTGGCGGCGGATCGCCCTTTGATTGACCTGAATGCTCTTTTTCTAGCAGACAATGCAGACCCCATTTCGACTCGCGAACGTTACGGAGTCTCCATGTCAGAACTGAATCCGAACAGCAATTTCCTGTTGAAGGGGACCTCTCTATTGAATACGACAACATTGGCAAATGAAATTTGGAATAATAAGATACGGCTTACCGATTATTATCAACTGGGAAGCTATCTTGCCTCAAATCCGGCAGATCCAAATAATTTAACAGATTCAGACCTGGTCACAGCCGACACACTGATTAATAAACTGTTTTATCTGCCATCAGTTAAATATCCGGAATTCTTTCAATATAATAATGGGGATGGCGTCAAAAAATATCATCGTTTCAATCTGGCGAGAAACTGGGCTAAATATACCGACCTTGCCGATCGACAGAAACTTGTTCAGCAAATGACAGGAGAAGAAAATGTTTTGAAAGAATATGTATCCGGTGACGAGGGAAAAGCTCCGGACAATGCTGATATCATCACGGAAACAATCCCCTGGCTGGCAAACTGGAAAGAAAAAGACGGCGGCTATGATGGATATTTCGCCGAAGCGGAAAAAGCGAAAAAGAAACAGATCGCAGCTAACATTATCGATTATTTTGCTCCCGAAACTATCCGGAAACCGACATCCGATGTTGATCCGGATCAGTGGTGGAGCAATGGGAATGTTCTGTACACAGGCAATAAAAAAACCCCTTATCTTTCCGGATTGGGAATCTGTATCAAGCTCCCCGTTCAATACGAGTACAAACCCGCGGATGAAGTAGCCGCCACACCGATCACACATACGTTTACTCTTCTAGACCCGGAAGTAACACCTGTCGTAGAATACATCAATCCCTTTGAAATTACGAATACCGGCAATCAAATTAAAATTGAACTGAAAGGAACTTTAACCTTTGATGTGGAAAATCCAGATGACGGAAAAAAGTGTTCCTATACCTTCACCATTGATTCCTCTTCTGCGGAAAGAAAGTATTTTGATCAGGTTGTCGGAAGTGAGAATTTCCTTCTGCAACTAAGCGCAACAAATTTGACCACATTCAACTCAAGTAAAACAACGACAGGTTCACTCCCTGTATATGCATCTATCGAAGAAGATAGCCTGGAAGCGGAGGATTTGCCGAAACTGAACATCTCCAATGTGCAGTTCACTCCGGAAAAATTAATGCTCTCCTATCAATATCCTGATGAAACCAACCCGGTTCCTGTTGACTTTGCGGAATTCAAAACAGGCTCCAATGGTTTTGTGGTTACGACCGGACTGTGGGAAAATCTCATAGCAACAGTTCCAACGGTGACCGATACCAGTGTAACGAGTTCTCAAACGAAAAATTATAATTTCATGCAAGTTTACAGAGTTACTGATCCCCGTCATAATCTGATGGGGAATCAATGGAAAAACAATGCAAGTACCCACGATGACACTGAAAAAAACCTGGAAACTCTCTATAAAGATACCGAAGCGGCTATAACCTACAACATGCCCGCAGAGACCGACAGAGACAAAGGGGTTCCGGACCGTCCGCATCTGGGAGGAAATCAGAGCACCTATAAAGATTTCATGCATATTTTTGCATCAACCGGTGCCGATCTCACACAGAAAACACCATGGATCTGGCATCTGGGTGCGGTTCATAGAGCCGCTCCATACCAGACAATCAATTTGACAAAATACAACCAGAATCAAGTCAGTACAACAGCGGCAGATTCCAATAAAACCGGCGGAGAAAAATACAGCGACGGCGATGCCAATATTTTAGATCAGATAAAAGTAACAGATTCACCTTTCCGGTATGGCAAAATCAATATCAGTGCTCTGGAAGAAAACAACATCCGCGCAGTCGGGGCGCTTTTTGAAAATCTTTATTCGGACTCTTCAACCCTTGAAGATCCTCTTGCCGGGTCTCTGGATAAACCTGTTGCGGGAGATTTAGCCAAACCTGAGGATGGCAAAGTTACAGAAGGATTCCTCTTGGATCTTGCATCCCTCATAAAAAATCAGAAAGCAACGACCCCATTGCGTTCAAGAGCAGAACTCCTTTCCACTGCTACAGCAGAATTTCAGAAAATTCAGCAGTTTCTGAGCAGATCCACCGTTGAAGGACTCACCGATCAAAAACAAGAAGAAATGATTGCAAAAACAATGATGTTGCTT
>CALXMJ010000005.1 GCA_944389445.1 uncultured Victivallales bacterium
CGGTATGATCGGGAATCGTATCGCCCGGACTGCGGATAAGATATTGAATCATCTGGATATTGAAAATCTGTTTGCCCGCCATTTCCGGGTTCGCCGGGTCGAACCGGAGGTCCCGAACGGATTCGCCGGATACGGCATGCTGCTGGATGCCATGGTGAAAGCGGTTTCCGCCGGAATCAGAGGAGCGGCGATGAAGGAACGGAAGGAACAGGCAATTTCCGATCTGATCCGGACTCAGACGCCGGACGGGGCGATCTCTCTTTTCGCTGGTAATCCCGGAATCTGGGACAACCACGAACAGGCCTATATCATTCAGGCGTTTGTGAATGATTTTCTCCGGTTGAACCATTCCGAGTCGCTGGAGAACTTGGGAATCCATAAAATCCACCTCTATGATGAATTTAGCATAAAAAAAGCAAAATTCAAATAGAATAGCATAATCGTATCAAAAATATTATCTAGAAAAATAGTCCGAGAGGAATAATCTTCAGTTGCGTAAAATAATATACGTTGGAGGATCGGCACCATAACGGCACCATGAAAGGAGATTTTAAGAGGGAAGGGGAATATCTGTATCTTATTGATAATGAATGGGAAAAATATGGTGCCCTCGGCGCGAATCGAACGCGCGACCTACTCTTTAGGAGAGAGTCGCTCTATCCAACTGAGCTACGAGAGCACATTTGCCGCGGATATTTTGGCAATCCGGCTTGCAAACTCTGTAAATATGCACTATGATACCGGAAAAAGCAAATGGTTTTCCTAAAATTATGCATGGTTTGTCTCTTTATTTACTGAAACGGATTGCTCTGGCGCTGCTGACATTGTTCATCATTCTTTTTGTCAGCTACCTGCTGCTGCGTCTTGCTCCCGGCGATCCGACAAAGAGCTCAATGCTCAGTTCGCAGGGGACAGGCAGTCTTTCCTCGGAAAAAGGGGAACTGGTCAAGAACGATTCTCTCCGTGAAAAACTGCATCTGGACAAGCCTCCTTATGTCGGTTTTTATCTCTGGATGAAGCAGATTCTTCTGCACGGGGATTTCGGAACTTCCGTTTCCGTCGACAAGGGCAGGCCCGTAACCGAACTCATTCTGGAGCGTCTGCCGGTGACACTCCGTCTGAACATCATGGCGATTCTCCTGACCTATCTCCTGGCAATTCCGATGGGAATTCTTGCCGGAGTCTTTCCGGACAGCCGATATGATAAAATCACTACGCTTCTCCTCTTTTTCCTCTATTCCCTGCCGACTCTCTGGGTGGCTCTGATCCTTCAGGCGACTCTCTGCAAGGGCGGCTTTTTTCCCATTTTCCCCTTGAAAGGTCTGGAACCGGAACTGACTTCCGGTCTTTCCACCTGGCGCATGATCGGAGAAACGCTGATGCATTACGTTCTGCCGGTCCTTTGCCTGACCTATGGCGGATTCGCCGGGCTCTCACGTTTCACCCGTTCCGCCATGATGGATGTGATCAAACAGGACTACATCCGTACGGCGGTGGCAAAAGGGGTTTCCCCGGTCGATGTGATTCTTTCCCACGCCTTCCGGAATACTCTTGTGATTATGGTAACACTTTTCGCCGGACTTCTTCCCGCGCTGGTTTCCGGAAGCATTCTTGTGGAGTATGTCTTCAATATTCCCGGAATGGGATCGCTCTCCATGATGGCGCTCAGCAGCCGCGACATTCCTCTGCTGATGACTCTCTTCGCTTTCGGCGGCGCGTTGACTCTCGCGGGAATGCTGCTGGCGGATATCCTGTATGTCTTTGTGGATCCCCGCATCTCGTTCCAGTCCAGAGTGTGAGGAGCCCGACGATTTTTGCAGTTGCCGTCGGACTCATTCAATGGAGTTTCGAAGAAATCCCGTGGAAGAACGGAATCACTTCTTGAAAAATTTGATGAGGAGCGGTGCTTCTTTCAGCTGAATCAAAGGAAGAATCAGTTTTCCATCTTTTATTTCAAAGGGGATGTCGTAAGTCTCCCCGCTCATCATGTTGATGGCCACGGGACGTTCCCGGAACTCATCCCATCCCGCAATCTCCAGCGAGACCGAACGATTGTTGAATTCTCCGGAATACGGAAGCATGGACCAGATTCCCACCATCCGTTCCGCCGGCGTGTTTTTGTCCTGATAGCCATAGGCCCGGATTCCGTTTTCCGCCAGAATCGGCTGGTCGTCCCATTTGAGGAGAGGTCCGCGCCGGACACTGCGGTGGAGCGGCGAAGCCGTGATTTTGATTCTGGCTTCGGGATCCGGTTCCGCCGCATGCATCAGGGAATTCAGACGCTGAAGAATGTAAAACGCCGGTTTTCTGGAATAGTCCCCGCGGAGAATGCCGAAATTGGATTCATCGCCGAACTCACTGGATTGATAGTCGTCCAGAAAATCGTATTGACAGCTGACCTCTATAGGCAGCGCCAGACTCTCCATGAAGCGGCGCAGAAGATAACAGGCCTGAGCCTTTTCACTGAACCCGGCATACAGTCGTTTTTCTGTTTTCCCGTTGAACCAGAATGTCGTGAAGCCGAATTCCGTGACCCAGAGACTTCTCGCTTGTCCGGTTTTCCGGAAATGATCGTGATAGGATTGAACGAGTCCGGCGAATGTGTGTTCTTTGTCTCCGATCCGGATTCCGTCGCGCTTGGCAAGATTCCAGCCGAACGGAATCTTTTCCGGCGGAAGGGAGTAGGTGTATGGATGATCGACTACGCCGTCCAGATTTTTTGAGACGCCCAGATTCAGATAATGAAAATTGGTGGGGGAACAGGCCCCCAGTCCGATGACTGTGGATTCCGGATAGATTTTTTTGATGTAATCCGCGGCGGCATTCGTGTATTTCAGATGTTCTTTCACCCATTTTGAGATGGAGCCATCTTTTTCATACCCGTTCCAGGTTCCTCCGTGATATGCCTTCCACTTGAAATTGTGAGGCTCATTGCCCAGTTCGTACACGCGGACCCATTTCCGCGATCCGCGGACAACGGCATCGACCCGTTTGAGGAATTCCTCAATGCTTTCCTCCGGAGTCATGCTGATGCATACGATCTGTTCCATTCCGCGTGCTTTTGCCTGTTGAAGTGTTTTCAGGTCAATATCGCGGATTTCCCATGTTCCGGAAGCATCTTTTTTCATGGAAAGGCCTTCCCGGAGCCACTTGAATCCGCAGGCCTGGATTTCATTCAGGAGCTTTTCTTTCGGATACCAGCCGCGGAATGCTCCGGACGGGGTCGGCGCATAGCTGAGGTGTACGCAGGTTCCAAGTCTGGATGTGGGAATTTCCAAACTGTTTTTCGGTCTTCCCAAATTCACCTGGCCGGAAAGTTTCCCTTCCAGACAGGTCCGGAAGGCTGCGTTTTCTCCATTCCGGGCGGAGATACGGAATGTGATCCGATAGACGTTTCTGGGATTCACGCCGTTCGGAAAGGGAGGTGCCCAATGAATGGTTTGCGATTTCTTCTTCGGATCAAGAGGAAAACGGACCGTCAGATCCCGTCCCTGCTGAGGCAGGGAAATCGCAAGTTCAGCAGGGATCCCCGCAGTCGGGAGTGCTGTCATCGAGAGTTCCGCTCCGGTGGCAAGCGGCAGCCATTTCCCTTTCAGCTTCCATCCTGCGGCATCTTTTTCAAATTCCGGAAGGTTCCGGAAGGGGACAAGAGAGTCCGCAGAATCAATTTTCAGGGATCTGAGCAGCATGGAACCTTTCTGCGGCTGTCCTTTTTGAACAGAGACAAGAAGTTGAATCTGTTTCAGGGGAAGACGCGGAATCTTTCCGCCGCTGCCGCCCCAGATGCTTTGCCAGGGACCTTTCTGCGACAGAGCCATAGTCCTCTCCTGATCTTTTTTCAGCGCTGTCCCCCGCGCCTGAAAGATTCTGCCGCCGGCATCGGTGAGACGATAATTGAGAACACAATCCTGATTCGCCCGCACCTCAGCACGGAATTCTCCGGGCAGCGCGGCAAGCGCCTGGGAACGCGGATGGATCCCGACATATTTTCCTCCTTTGGAAAAATCATAGTCGAGACGCAGTCCTTCTCCTGTTGCGGATATTCCTCCGGAAGCCCCCTTGAATTCCGATCCGTTGAAAAAGGTCCATGTTGCGGTGTTGCGACAGGTGTCCGCCGGAATTTCCATGCCAGAGAGCTGGGAGAATGCGGCAAAAGCAAGGGTGAAAATCAGAGATGAAGTTTTCATGAATGAAAGTACCTTTCGTTGTCGATGAAACCGTGGATTACCGGAGAGGATCCCATTTATTCCGGACCGTAAACTTGTTACCGAGGACGTTTTCCTGATAGAGTCCTCTGGAAGCGGATTTCGTTCCTGGGACTCCGGTTGGACTGGTTACGGAAGATGCATGACCGTCGAGCCATGCAATATTGCACTGCATTCCATGATAGGGCCAGGGGGAAACGTCCATGGCCCAGGAGTAGCAGAAGTAGTATCCGCCCGGAGTGGTGTCCAGATCCGTCGCCGACTCCGCAATCAGAACTGTGTCCGAAGTGTGCTTTGCCTGCGAGATGCGGAATCCCGTGAGAAAATTGCTGTTGAATCCGTAGGAGATGCGGAGATTGTCGAATGCCTGCTGCAGCGGCCTGCTGATTCCGACAAGGTCTTTCGGGCACCACCAGATGTCTTTTGCCGTTTTTTGTTTCGTTGCATATTGCAGCGACAGAAAATGCCAGCCGGGATTGCTGCGGTCCGGTTCCTTGAAAAGAAAATCATTATTGTCCGATGCATACATCTGAGCGAATCCCGCACACTGTTTCAGCGCTCCTATGCACTTGATTTTCAGGGAGGCATCCCTTGCCTTGTTCAGAGCCGGAAGAAGCATGGATACCAGAATTGCAATCACTGCAATTACGACAAGAAGTTCTATCAGTGTAAAATTCCGTTTCATTAATCTCTCCTTTTTTCTATATTTAAGGATTCTCCTTCGAAAATTTCCATTGTTTCCAGCTGGTAGAGAAGTTGATCGGAGATCTGATTTCCCGGACAATACTGGCGGATGATTTGTTCCAGCAGTTCCGGAACTCCGTGATTGACAACGGTTGCCAGTGCCGGAGTCATCAGTTTGCAGTCGTTGTCCGCACCGAAACAGAATACGGAGACATCTTTGCCGATCCGGATTCCCTTCTCGTAACATGCCCGGTAGAGACCGATGGCAATATCGCATCCAGCACAGAAAATCGCATCCGGCAAAGACGGATTTTCCAGCAGCTTTGAACAAAGCAGTTTTGCTGTAATCTGATTGTGTTTGAACCGCTGGGCCTGATAGGTATGGCAGATTCCCGTCAGATGGTATGTTTTCAGCGCTTTCTGCCAGACATTTCTGCGTTCGTTCAAATTGAAATTGTTTTCCGGTTCCGGCGTAATCATGTCGATGCGCTTTGCGCCTGCGTCCTTCAGTTTCTTCATGAAAAGACAGATCGATTCCACTGGTGCTCCCAGTACGGAGCGGATTCCGTAATCCGTCCGGTCCTGGAACATGACGACCGCCTTTTTCTTGAGTTTTGCGACCCGTTCCAGGAGTCTTGCATTCGGATTGGACGGCAGTTCGATGAAGATCAGATCAAACTCTTCGTTGAGAGCTTCGTTGATGATCGGATCGGTTTCGGTTGCGAACGCGAAGATCCGCAGAAGGCCGCCGCACTCCTTGACTTTTTCGTTGATGGTTGCGTGCCATTCGGAAAAGTGCCAGAACGGGGTAATGAGGGCGACAAGAGGATGGACGGTTCCCGATCCGTTGACATGTACACTGCGTCCGCTGGAACTGGCTCCGACAACTCCTTTTTCCTTCAGCAGATTGACCGCCTGCCGTGCCGTCAGATAACTGACTCCCATGTCCTCCGCCAGTTTGCGGAGTGGGGGGATGCGTCCTCCCGCATAATCTCCGTTCTCAATCCGTTCGGAGAGAATTTCGCAGATCTCCTGATATTTTGCCATTTCTTTTTCCGGTTGCTGATCGTATATGATATGTATCAATTATGATATATATTATCGTCCATAATCCGCGAAAAGTCAAGAGGGTTTTTGAAAAAAAAACATTATTTTTCTGGAAAAAAGCGGGGCTGGATTTGCCTGACCTGATTTCAGAAAGAGAGGAAGAAGGTTTCGGAAAAACATTTTCCAAAACACGGTTTTGCCGCCGGGTGATATGCCGGCGGCGGGGGAGGAAGAGGTTACAGATCTTCAGATTCCGCATTGCGTTTGCGGAACTCCCTGTAAAGAACGAGTCCGAGAACAACGCTCAGAAGAGCGATCAGTCCCCCGAGAAGATAGGTGTACTGATA
>CALXMJ010000006.1 GCA_944389445.1 uncultured Victivallales bacterium
CGCTAAGGAAAGGCAGCGCCGGACGGAAGTCCTCTGGCGCAATCCGGAGGCGCAGCGCCGTATCGCTCAATAAATCAAAAAACAAACAGAGCCGGGATTTTCCCGGCCTTTTTATTTTCCCGCACAATGCTCCGCACAATGCCAGCCATTGTCAAAAATCCGCATCGGCACAATGAAAATTGCCGTTTTTGAGTAAACATTTTCCCGGCGTGTGTTGAGCGTGTCCCGCCTGTTCCCTCCTGATTAAACCTTTTCCTTCTTTATAAATTCCGGCTTACTCTTTTTCCGGCACCTGCCGGGCAAAGGGTAAACCCATGGTTCGCCCTCTGCACTCCCTGCTCCTTTTTTGCCATGCAACGTTGAATCGCCAAAATAGGATGAGGGGGTCCAGGGGGAAAACCTTTGGTTGACCCCCTGGTCGACAGGTGTCGAAACCATCATGGGAGCAAAAAATTAAATTTTTTGCGACGGGTGCAGGGCCTGTGGTCCTGCCGAGGGGTGTTGGGGGCGAGAAGCCACCTACCCGAAAAAACTGCAGAGAGGAATAGATTACCTTTTAGAATCCTGTTTATACCATTCAGGAGTGATGCCGATTTTTTCGATTTTATAGTGAATGATGCGTTGAGAGATTCCGAGTTTTCGAGCGGATGCGGCGACGTTGCCGTTATTTGCTTTCAGGGCTTCGACGATGAGTTCCCGTTCGAAGGATTCGACGAGGGTATTGAAATCGGCTTTCGCTTCGGGATTGAGAGCGGTTCCGGATGCTTCTCCGGTCTGGAGGGAGGGTGGAAGGTTATAGCCGTTGATGACATTATCTGTCGCCGTGAGGACGGCGCGTTCGATGCAGTTTTCGAGTTCGCGGACATTTCCGGGCCAGTGGTATGCCATGAGCATATTGATGGCGGGAGTTGAGATTCGGACGATATTTTTTCCGTGGAGTTTATTGAATTTTTCGAGAAAATGTTCCGCCAGGAGCATGATATCGGATCTGCGGTTGTGGAGGGATGGCAGATGGATCGGGAAGACGTTGAGCCGATAGTAGAGGTCTTCGCGGAATTTGCCTTCCTCCATGAGTTTTTCGAGGTTGCGGCTTGTTGCTGTAATGAGGCGGACGTCGACTTTGATTTCGTCGTTGCTTCCGACTCGTGAGAAAGTCCGTTCCTGAATGAATCGCAGGAGTTTGACCTGAACGGGCTGGCTGAGGTCGCCGATTTCATCGAGGAAGAGGGTTCCGCCGTTGGCTGCTTCCGCTCGTCCGCAACGGGTGCTGATGGCCCCGGTGAAGGAGCCTTTTTCGTGACCGAAGAGTTCGCTTTCGACGAGGTTGTCGGGGAGGGCGGCGCAGTTGACGCAGATGAACGGTTTATCTTTCCGTTTGCTTGCCTGCTGGATGGCGCGTGCGATGAGTTCTTTTCCTGTGCCGGAGGCTCCGCGGATCAGAACGGTTGCATTGCTGGTTGCCACTTGAGCGATCTGTGTGTAGACCGCTTTCATGGCGTTGCAGTTGCCGATAATGTTGACCGGGCGGAGATTGTCTCCGAGCTGTTCCCGCAGCCGGAGGTTTTCCGCCTTGAGTTTTTCGCGTTCCTCGTGTTCCAGATAACAGGCCGCGACCGCTTCCGCAGTGATGTTTGCGACCGTTTCCAGCAGTTTCAGATCGCGGTCGAGATTGCTTTTCGGCGAGACTTCCCGGTCGATGCTCAGCGTTCCGATGACCTTTTCCAGATGGATCACGGGAACACAGATGAATGCCACGTTTTTCATATTTTTCCGGGCCTGGGTTTTGCCGAGGAAGTCGCGTTCCTTTGAGATATCCGGGATGACGCGGGGTTGTCCGGTTGCGGCGACCTGTCCCGTGATGCCTTCGCCGACCTTGTAGGTGCCGCGGCGCATCTCCTCTTCCGTCAGACCGTTGGAGGCTTCAATGAAGAGAGTATCGCCGTGCATGAGCGTGAAGGTACCGCGGAGGAGCCCCATTTCCCGGTGGAGAATATCCAGTACCGTTTTCAGCAGATTGGAGATGTTCCGTTCATGAATCACGGTTTTGCTGATGCTGTTCAGCACGGCGACTTCAATATTATCCTTGTAATCCATATTCACCTCTTTTCAAACGGCAGCAGTCTGTTTCAGGACTGCATCTGCGCGGATATGTTCAAGCGGCTTTCTCAATCCTGTTTCGAGCGGAGAGTCCTCACCACGGAATCGTATTCGCGCAGGACTTTTTCCGATTTCTGCGGCAGAATCCGGTTGATCAGGAGGATCGCAATGAGTCCTGCGGCGAATCCTGGAAGGATTTCATACATGTACTTGTTCCATCCCGCCACGTACCATCCGAGCATGACCGTGAAGCCGCAGAGCATTCCGCAGAGGGCCGCCTGCCAGGTCATGCGCCGGGAGTAAAGCGCAGTCAGAATCACGGGCCCGAATGCCGCACCGAATCCGCCCCAGGCAAATTTGACCAGCGAAAAAATGGTCTGGTTGCCGGAGAGCGCCAGCACACAGGCAATCACGGTAATGACCAGAACAAAGCCGCGGCTGACATTGACCAGTTCCCGCGCCGGAGCTTTCCGCTTGATAATCCGTTTGTAGAAGTCCTCCGTCAGCGTGGAGGAGGAAACCAGCAGCTGGGAGTCGATCGTGGACATGATCGCCGCCAGAATCGCCGCCAGCAGAATGCCTCCGAGCCATGGATTGAACAGCTCGCCGATCATTTTGATGAACACCTTTTCACTCTCCGCTTCGGAAAGATTCTGATACATCGGAATCGCCAGATAACCGATTGCAACAGCGGCGGCAAGCGAGATCAGCACCCAGATCATGGCGATTGTCGTCGCCCGCGGAAGCTGACGGAAACTTTTGATGCTCATGAACCGTGTAAGAATGTGCGGCTGTCCGCAGTAGCCCAGACCCCAGACCGCCATGGAGACAATCGCCGTGAAGGAGAGCGTTTCCGGCAGAAGGGAAAAGGAGATGTTCCGCGCTTCGCATGCCGCAGTCACCGCTCCCGGCGCAAGGTTCGTGTAGGCGGCGATCGGTACGACAACCAGCGCGAAGAACATCAGGAGTCCCTGAAACAGATCCGTCCAGCAGACGGCGAGATAGCCTCCCATCAGCGTATACAGCAAAATTACGATGCCTCCGACGACAACCGCAACCCGGTAATCAATCCGGAACATTGAATCGAACAGTTTCCCCGCGGAGACAAGTCCCGCCGCGGCATAGATCGTAAAGAAGATCAGCGTGATCGCCGCCGCGAAAATCCGGAGAACTCCGGTCGGATCGCGGAACCGCCTGCCGATGAAGGAGGAGATCGTCAATGTTCTGGTCTTTTCCGTATAGATGCGCAGACGCGGTGCAATGAGAATCCAGTTCAGAAACGTTCCGATGGTCAGTCCGATTGCCACCCAGCCCTGAATAAGGCCCCCCATATAGACCGCTCCCGGCAGTCCCATGAGCAGCCAGCCGCTCATGTCGCTAGCCTGCGCGGACATTGCCGTCACCCAGCTTCCCACGCCGCGCCCGCCGAGAAGATACTCCTTGATGTCGGTTTCTTTTTTGTAGAAGAACGCTCCCACTGCAATCATGAAGAGCAGATAAAGACCGAATGTCGTGTAGGTCGGCAGCATTTTGACTCCTTGCTGTATTGTGAATGACAAAAATGTAATATATTACCAAAACGGAATTTTTTCAACGGCTCATCGCATTTTTATCAGGATTATTTTTTCTCTGGGACGATCCGTTTTTTCCAGCTCCAGAAACGATCGTTTCCCGGCATGGCAGGAGACGATTCTTGCCGGCATGATCCACTTGTCCTTCTGCGCCGCCAGATAACCTTCGTAGGAGAAGGTTTCGAAGACGGGTACTTTTCCCTTGAATTCCGGATCGGTGCTTTCCCGTTCTCCGGCAAATCGGGTCTCGGTCAGTTCAAGGCGGAAAACAGAGCCGGAGAGATGGGTAAAGCGGATCGTGATGCCAATCGGAACCTTGCGTTTCCGGACGGGGTCCTCCCGGAGAACCGTATCCGAGTAGAGTGCCCGTCCCCGGCTGATTTTCAAGGTTCGGGAGAAGGCGGTCTTTTCCTGTGCGATTCTGGCGAGTGTTTCCTCCCGGAGCAGAGGTTCCGCAAGAGACGCCCCGGAAAACCGTTTCAGATCGTCCGAATAGACGGTCAGCAGACGGCATTCCAGTTCCGTGAACTTCGTCAGGAGATCTTTAACCGGATACTGTGTGTAGACGTAGAGCAGCGGGACAATGGCGCCTTCTCCCGGCATGGCGAAAAGTCCGACCGCCGAAGGACGCAGAACGCGCAGAATCCGGCGCGAGGAGATCCCCGCCGCGTTGTTGAACCCGGAATCACCGGGAGCGTTGAAAACTCCGCCATCCGGCATGAGATAAAGTGCGGAGAAGTCGATCCGTGCCGTCTTTCCCGGAACGTGGATGTCCGGCGTGACGGCAAAAGTGATTCCTCCTTCGCGGGTTTCAAAGGTGTTTTGCAGTTTCACCTGTGCTCTTGTTCCGGAAAGAACATTCAGGAAGATGGAGCTTGTCAGGCGTGCTTCCGCGTGTTCGATTGCTTTTTCCGGCGCACTCTTCACCATGGATTTCGGAACACGCATCAGATCGGCCCGGAGATTGACGAATCCGGTTTCCGGAGCCGCGGCGGACCCCGGGGCAAGCGGAAGAAGAAACAGCAGGAAAAGGAAGCGGCGATGGGAAGGATGCGGCATAATCAGTCCGTAATTCCGTAAAGAGCGGGATCTTCCGCGTTGATTCGTTTGCCGGATGTGAGATTGATCTGCCAGTCGGTCGGATTGTTCCGGGTCTGAAGCGGTCCGTGGCAGAGGGCGCTCAGGGTCCGTCCGGCTTTGAACTCCCAGACCATGTTCAGGCGCCCCTCTTTGGGGGCCGTGTAGTGGATACGGATGCGCGGATCGGTTTTGCGGATGATTTCCCTTTCCGCACCGGTCAGTTTCAGTTTTTTCGAGCTCAGAACAAAGCCGCGGACGTAGTCGATCAGGGCGAATTTCTCTTTTTGGGTCAACCGTTCCGCCTCTGTCGGTTCAAAGGAAAGACGTTCCCGTGCGCAGGACGCCAGGCCGAATCCGACAGCAACAAGCAGAAAACAAAGAGCGATGCGTTTCATTGAAAGTTCCTCCTCAGATAAGATTCCAGCAGAAGACGTATTTTTAATCCGGTGTCACGGCCGTTGACCTCTTTTTCAGCGGCGATGCGCTTCAGTTTCGGGAAGCGCATCCCGGCGCTTGAGGCGATGAACGAATTGAAGGCGGTCGTGATCCGTTCCTGTTCGTTGTTCCAGATTCGGCCGTCGGCAAGGACGAGCGTTCCATCCGGTTTGAGGGTGACTCCTTTGACGAATTGCGGCATGGCGTTGGGATTCCCGCTTTTCTGCGCCTTTTGCTGTTCCCGCAGGATCGTGCGGCATTCCGAGGGCGAGAGATCCATCAGGATGACCGTGTTTTCGAACGGACAGAGATCATAGACATCTTTGCGGGAGTATTTGCCCGCGTGTTTTTTCGCACGGGAGAGAACTCCGTGGAAAACGATCGGAGCTTTTGTCTGGTCGGCGATGGCTTCGCAGAAGGTCAGAGCGGTGCGTTCGGGATTGTCCGCTCCGAACGCCGGGGCGTTGCGGCAGACGGTGGAGTACATGTTTTTCCGGATGGCGGTGAGTTTCCGTTTCAGTTCCGGTTCCATATTTTGCGGGTCGGGGGCATCGTGCGGAAGTGCGATGTAGGAGCTGGTCAGCGAAATGCGTTTTTTCTTCTGTTTGTCGTAGACGATTTCCGCTTTGGAGTATCCGGCTGCGTGCTTGCCCGCCTGCATGTACCAGACGTTTCCGGCAAGCATGATGCCCTTGACCGGAGTGTGGGTATGTCCGCCGAGAATCAGATCAATCTGCGGATAGCGGGCGGCGATGTCGCGCATCTGCCATTCCGGCTGAAAACGCGAGGACTGGAACTGTCCTGCATGAATCCCCAGAATGATGAGATCCGGTTTCGCTTTCATGACTTCCGGCATGACCGAGGAGAGAACCTGCATTGTTTTGAGAATTGCGATTCCCTGTTCGTCTGGACGCCAGTTCCAAGTGGAGATGTGTTCGGAGGTAATGCCGATAACGGCAACATTCAGTCCTGCTCGCCGGAAGAGTTTCCAGGATGCCATCGGCGCCTTGCCGTGAAGGAGAAGATTGGCGCAGAGAACCGTTCCCTTGAAATCGTTTTTCCGATCCATCAGAGTCTGGATGCCGAGTTCGAAGTCGTGGTTGCCGGGAATCCAGACATCATATCCGGTGCGGTTTATGAGCCGGAGAGCGAGAGAGCCGTTGTCGAGCTGGGATTCAAAGGTTCCCTGAATCAGATCGCCGCAGTCGATGAGAAGAGAGTTTTCCTTTCCCTTGCCGGCGATGTCGTTCCGGAGCGCTTCGGAAAGTTTCAGAAGATTGGGGTTTTTCCGGCTGGAAAAGATATGTCCGTGAATATCGGTGGTGGAGTAAACGTGAAGCGTTTCCGCGGCAAGACAGAAGGGCAGAAGCAGAAGAAGAGCGGAACGGAAAATTTTCATGAATGGCTTTCCTTCCTGGCTTTCCGATTCGGAGCACAGATGGGCAGAATGAGAGTAAAGGCTGCTCCGGTGGGGATTCGTTCATACTGGATCCATCCGCCATGTTCCAGGGAGACGCCGTAGGACATGGAAAGTCCCATACCGGTACCTTTCCCTGTTGGTTTTGTCGTGAAGAAGGGTTCGAAAATCTGATCCACGATTGCTTCATCGACCCCGGGTCCCGTGTCTTCGACCCGGATTCCGCAGTAGTGTTCGCCTCCGCTGATTTTCAGGTCCGCGGGCGGTTTCGGTGAGACTTGCAGCCAATCTGTGGAACCGGCGCGGATGGTCATGAGACGTTTGTCTTCCGACAGATTTTCCATCGCATCGCGAGCATTGATCATCAGATTCAGAATTGCCTGCTGGAGCTGCGTGCGGTCGCCATCCACGGAAATCTCCCCCTCTTCGATTTCCAGCCTGGTGCGGATCCCGGTTTGCGTGTTCGGCAGAAAGAGATTGTATGCGCCTTCGACGATGGTTTTCAGAGTGAGGGTTTCCACCTGCCGTTTCCCCTTTCGTGCGTAGCCGAGAAGCTGGCTCGTGAGTTTTCCCGCCTGCTCGGCGATGGCGTCGATCTTGTGGAGATGGGGCAGACTTTCCTCGGTCACTTCGCCCATATAGATCAGGTCGAGATGACCGTGGATCGCGTGAATGTGATTGTTGAAGTCGTGGGCGATGCCTCCGGCAAGGCGGCCGATCGCCTCAAGACGCTGTCGATGGGCGTTTTCGCTGCGGAGAAGTTCCCGCTCTTTTGCCAGGCGCTCCCGTTCCGTGACGTCGCGTCCGATGAAGACCAGCGCAGGCGTGCCGTCGACCGTGATCCGGCTCATGGAGAGTTCCAGTTCGATCCGGCTGTCCGGCATGGTGATGTGCATGACGTTTTCGCTGGAGTTCAGGAGCCGAGGAATGGTGTCGTGCGAAAGGAGAAATTCGTCAAGATTGCAGCCGATCACATCGGAAATTGCCTTGGAGGAGAAAATCTCCAGGGCGGCTTTGTTCGCATCCACGATGATGCCGTTGGTATCGGTGATGACAATCATATCCGAAGCGTTCTGAATAATGGTGTGATACCGCTGTTCCGATTCGAGAAGATCCTGTTCGAGCCGTTTGGTCCTTCCGTAGCTGCCGAAGAAGGCGAGAACGATGTCGAGGGCGCGCCGCGAGTCCTCCGCTCCGGGATTTTCCTTGTCAATCCGGGAGAGGTAAATCGCCGCGATGCCGGCGACACACAGGGAGAGCAGAATGCGGGGTATGTATTCCGCCTTCAGAATACTCATCATCTGCGGACTGCCCCAATAGAGGACGCCCGTGAAGATGAAACTGTCGAGAAGCTGTCCCAGAAGGAGTGCGCCGATCGCACAGACCGAGATGCGGCATCCATAGTTTTTCATCTTCTGGAAAATGACCGGGATCAGAAACATGTCGAGGGTGAGCGATACGAGCGATGCCCCCATGCTTTTCGAGGTGTCGCCAAGCAGTTTTGCCAGAAAATCCGCCAGCAGCCCCTGCGACATCGCATATCCTTCCCATTCCGCCTGCATTGTCGTGATCCAGCCGAGGTAGGCGAAGATTCCGAATGCCGCCATCGCCGCGATAATCAGTCTCTGAGCCGCAAGGGTGCCGTCCACGGCGTAGACCACCATCAGAATTCCCAGGTACGGCAGAAGCAGAACCGAAGTCGCAATGCCCAGTTCAAAGCCTGACCCGTGCATGATGAATCGCAGTCCGGCGGCCCCTACGATATGGGTGAAGACCAGAAGAACACCGAGAAACATGTAGAGCGGAGCCGAACCGATCAGACGCTTGAGTCCGTGCAGGATCAGCAGGCCGACGAATACGAATGTCGATTCCAGAACAGCCAGCCCGGCGGAATAAATCACTTCGAGATTCATGGCGCAGTCATCTTCCGCGTTTCGCCTTGAGGGTTTCCCGGATCAGGGTGGCGCGTTCCGTGTCGCGCTCCTCGGAGGAGAGCTCCTTGCCCGCCCGGAGCTGGAGATGCGACGGCTGAACGTTGATGAAGAGTTCGTTGACTGTGTGAATATCCACCGAGGAGAACATCCCCATGTCGACCCCGAGCCGCAGCGCCGAAAGGGAATTCAGCGCCTCTTCACTGGAGATCATGTAGCCGTGGCGGAGAATTCCGTATGCCCTGCCCACATGGTTCAGCAGATAGGACTGCTTGTTTTCAAAGAGGAAACTTCGTGACTTCTTTTCATGGATGATGATTTGCGTGACAATGGAGGAGAGACGGTCGATGATCTGTTTTTCGCTTTCCCCCAGCGTGCTCTGGTTGGAGATCTGATAGAGATTGCCGAAGTTTTCGGAACCTTCCCCGTAGAATCCGCGGACCGCAAGCCCCAGTTTGCCGGTTGCCTGTTTTACGGCGGCGATCTGTCCGGACATCGCCAGACCCGGCAGATGAAGCATCACGGATGCGCGCATTCCCGTTCCCAGATTGGAGGGACAGGAGGTCAGAAAACCGAGATGCGCGTCGAAGGCATAAGGGATTTTCCGGGAGAGGGCGTCATCGAACTGATTGATCCGGTCCCAGACCGGATACAGCTGAAACCCGGGACGGAGCGCCTGAATGCGGAGATGGTCCTCTTCATTGATCATCGCGGCGAGGGATTCATCCTTGTCCGCAACCAGACAGGCGGCCTGATTCGGATTCAGCATTTCACGGCTGATGAGTCTCCGTTCCAGAAGAAGCTGTTTTTCCACATCGTTCAATGCGGGGAGGTCGAATTCCATCGGATCAAGCATGGAGTCGGATTCCCGGATCGCTTCCAGCGCCAGATTCCGCACTCGCATGAGAGCCTCCTGATTGCCTGCAATGGGAAAGGGCGTTGCGCTGAAATTCCGTGCCAGACGGATGCGGGTGCTGAGTGCGATGTCGTCATCCGGGCCGCTGTCGGCGAGCCAGCTGAGAGGGCTGTCGATGAGTTGTTCAGGCTTTGTCCGCATGATCCTCCCCCTTGAGCTGTTCTTTGAGTTCGTTGATCTTGTCCCGGAGTACTGCTGCGCGTTCAAACTCCTCATTGGCGACGGCGATGTTCAGGCTGTTCTGCAGTTTTTCCAGTTCCCGCCTGAGAATTCCCTTGTCGGCTGGAGCGTTTTCCGGCATGGCCCCATGAAAAGCTCCAGGATGTTTTCCCGTGTGCGTGGTTCCGCGGTGCATGGCTCCGATGGCGCTTTTCAGGGTTTCGTAGAACGCCTGATAACAGTCCGGGCAGCCGAGACGTCCGGTTTTCCGGAAACTTGCGTAATCCCAGCCGCAGGTGGAACAGAAGATGCCGCTGTGTTCCTGATCGGCGGCGGTATCCTCTTTTTTTTCCGGATTGAGCTGATTGGAGATATTGTAGAGAACCTCCGCAAGATTGAGCGCCTGGAACGAGGAATCCTCCTGCGCCTTTTTGGTCGCGCATTCCTGACAGAGATGGAGCGTCTTTTTTTCGCTCCCGACGATCTCCTGAATATGGATGGTCGCCGTATTTTTATGGCATATATTGCAGAGCATAAGGAATTCCGCCTTTCGTATTTTACGTCATGGAGTCATAATAGCACACGGATACTTCATTTTCAATGCATCACCTCAAAAACTGAGAAAAAATTGATTGCCGGGAGGACGGGTGCGGAATAAAAAAGCATGGAGCCGCGGGAAACGGCTCCATGCTGTGAGTCTGCTTTCGCCTCCGTCCCGTCCGGGATCGGCGGAGTCGGCAGTGCCGCTGATGCGGAGGTTTATTTGCGTTTGTCCATTGCGTCGTCGAACTTGATCTTGGAGGGGATGAAGTCGATCCGCTTGACGAATTCGCAGGCATCCTGAGCTCCGTATTCGCGGTCCATGCCGGAGTCTTCCCACTCCACGGAGAGGGGACCTTCATATCCGGCGCGGTTCAGTTCGCGGATGATGTCTTCGAAATCGACGTCTCCGTGTCCGGGGCTGCGGAAATCCCAGCCGCGGTTCGGTTTGCCGAAATCAAGGTGCGAGGAGAGAATGCCGGTTTTGCCGTCGAGCGTCACGGCGGCGTCCTTGACATGGACATGATAGATGCGGTCCGGGAACTCCTTGATGAAACATGCCGGATCCATCATCTGCCACTGCAGATGGCTGGGATCGAAGTTGAATCCGAATTCCGGACGGTGGCCGATGGCGTCCAGCGTGCGTTTTGCCGTGTAGATGTCGAAAGCGATTTCCGTCGGATGCACTTCCAGAGCGAATTTGACTCCGCAGTTCTTGAATTCATCCATGATCGGATTCCAGGTTTTTGCGACGAATTCGTATCCGGCTTCGATCATGTCTTCTGTGACCGGGGGGAAGCTGTAGAGCATGTGCCAGATCGGCGAGCCAGTGAAGCCTGTGACAACTTTGACTCCGAGATTCGCTGCGGCGCGCGCACTGAGTTTCATCTGTTCGATCGCCCATTTGCGTTTCGCGTTTTTCTTGCCGGCGAGAGCGGCGGGAGCGAAGCGGTCGGTACGGCTGTCGTCATCGGGATCGCAGGTGAGCTGTCCCGCGAGATGATTGCTGATCGCCCAAACGCTGAGGTTGTTCTTTTTGAGGGTGTCGAGAAGTCGTTTGCAGTACTTCTTGTCGGTTGCCGCCTTGTCGATGTCGAGATGATCGCCCGATGCGGCCAGTTCCAGTCCCTGATATCCCCATGAGGCGGCTTTCTGCGCCATCGTCTTCAGCGGGAGATCCGCCCACTGACCGGTGAACAATGTAATAGGTCTCATATTGTCTCCTTTTGTTTGGGTTCATTTTCAATGTAT
>CALXMJ010000007.1 GCA_944389445.1 uncultured Victivallales bacterium
AGGCCGGATGGGTCACGATCAACTGTTCCGTGGATGACTTCGATGCGAATCTTATGAATCTGCAGATTATTTACAAGAAACTTTTTGCAATTATTTTTTTCCGCTGTCCGGATGTGATGCTCCGTCATCACAAGACCTTGGAGGAGCAGAATGTTTTTCACATGTTCTACGGCAGCAGTTCCGCTGCACGGCATTTGAATGGCTGCTTCCGTTATTGCTACAACGAAAAGCAGCTGGTTGCAAAAGCACTGGATGCTCTTTATGAGAAGGGACATCGGCGGATCGGCTGCTTTTCCTGTGCCGGAAGAACCTTTGAAGAACGCGCAAAATGTTATCGGGCCTGGATGAAGGAAAAAGTACTGCCTGTGGATGAACAGATGATTTTTACTCTTCCCAATGGTGAGGATGGGTATGCGTACATGATGGAGCAACTGAAGGAATGTTCGCAGGAATTTACGGCGGTTTTTTGCTGCAGCAATTACGGATTGGGAAGCGGACTGCTGCAGGCGTTGCGCGATCAGAAAATGGCTGTTCCGGAACGGATGGCTGTTCTCGGTGTCGGAGATATCGAAACAGCACGCATGCTCCGGCCCAGTCTGGCATCCATTGATATTGATTATCAGAAAGATGCCGATACTCTTATTGATTTGTTCACAACCTCAAAACCGGAGGATTTAACCGCGAATCCAGTATTGGGGGAAAGTTCATTCCTTATAACAAACGGAGGATCATTATGAAATTCGCCGCTTTTCGGAGTGTTCGGAGAACTCCCGGAGCAGAAAAAAAACTGCGATCCGTAGAATCATCTGCTGCGGAAAGGTGGAGCGGAGAAAACGTTCTCTTCCGCCCCTGTTTCCGGTTGATGGATGGGTTATGTTTTACATTGATTGAACTTCTCATTGTGATTGCAATTACTGCAATTCTCGTTTCAATGCTTCTGCCTGCTTTGAATAAGGCGCTGCAAGCGGCGCACGCGAAATCCTGTCAGTCCAACATGAAACAGCAGGGGGTGGCGATTCTCATGTATGCAGAAGACAACATGGGACACTATCCCGTCTGTGACGTTTCCCAGCCGGGATACTATGCAGTTCCTTTGAATTCCTATATGGGAATCAGCGGGAAAACGGTTGAAGGCTCATTCAATCCCCGCTGCGGACCAAAAACAAAAGACAGACCATATAATGGTTCAATGGCGTTTTATTGCCCGGCAAAGAACAATAAGATGGCGCCTGCACAGTATCTGGACTATGGAGGATACCATTCACAATGGAATCCGACGTTTATTGATCTGAAAATTTTTCATCTGAAAAGGGGTTCCGTCTCTATTCTCCGATTGGATTCGCAGTATGGCATTGGGGAAACTTTCGGCGTTGGAAATATTACCCAGACACATCAGATTTCCTATCCTCATTCAGACAGAAGCAATTCTCTGTATTTCGATGGTCATGTGGCGACTTTTTCGGGGAAAAATCTGATAAAAGAGAAAATTTTGGAATACATGAAAATAGAATGAAATCTGTGCCTGTACAAGAGGAGATTGGAGAATGCTTCAGTTAAAAATTGGAATGATCGGTCTGGATACCTCCCATGTGGCGGCTTTTGCAAAGATTTTTCAGCATGAGGAGGATCCCTTTTACCTTCCCGGAGCTGGAAGAATTCTGAAAGCGTATCCGGGTGGAAGTAGGCTTTTTTCGGAAAGCTGGACCCGGGTGGAGAAATTCACGCAGATCATGCGCGAGAGCGGAGCGGAAATCGTCGAAAGTATCGCAGAGCTGGCGGATATGGATGCATTCCTTCTCACAAGTTGCGATGGTCGGCAGCATCTGGAACAATTCCGGGAACTTGCCCCTGTTGGAAAACCGGTATTTATCGATAAACCGCTGGCCTGTTCCTATGCGGATGCTTTGGAAATCGTCCATCTGGCGGAACGGTACAATACTCCCGTAATGACAGCATCCAGCATCCGTTACGCCGCGGGTGTTTCCTCATTGCTGGAGAATCCTCAGGAAATCTCTGTTGCGGAATCCTTCGGCCCAATGCCGCTGCCGCCGGATTATCGCGACTATTTCTGGTATGGAATTCATACGGCAGAACTTCTGTACAGTTATCTGGGAACAGGATGTGAAAGTGTCAGAAGCGTGCATGCAGAGAATGCGGATCTGCTGATCGGAAACTGGAAAGACGGGCGCGTGGGGATGATCTGCGGAAGCCGGAAAAGTGCTCCGGAATTCGGGATCCGGCTGACTTCAGGATCGAAGCACACCATTGGAATTCAGGATCGGAGTGTCTCCCATATCTATACGCTTGCAAAACACATGATCGGCTTTCTGGAAAGCGGAAAATCCCCGATTGACCTGCGGGAAAGTCTGGAGATCATGGCGTTCCTTGAAGCCGCGAGCCGCAGTCTGAATGACTCCGGCAGGGTTGTGAAGCTGAATGAATTTATCAAATAATGAACAAAGGAAAGGATAATAACATGCGTTCGATCAGAATGTTTCTGGTTTTGACTCTGCTATGCGGGGTCTGGATTCTTCATGGAAAAACGGAAGCTCTTCCGCCCCGACTGGAGATTGTTTCCGCAATTTACGGAACGGGCCCTGAAGCGGTTGACATTACAGACAAGGTCCGGAAAGAAATCAAGGCCGGTTCTTATCTGGAATTCCGCAACAATCCACGTTTTACGGGGAAGAACTTCCGGGATCGCAAGGCGGATAAGAATATAAGAATCGTATATAAACTGGGGGGAAAGAAAGAGGAAGCAACATTTAAAAACAATGCACTGGTTTTTCTCGGACGTCTTCCGGAGAAATTCCAGTTCGGAACGCCGGAGTGGATTCAGCATTTTGCGGATTTTTCGGGTGGAGCTCTTGTTTTGATGTTTTCCGGAAATCCGGCACATGGGAAAAGCCAGCCCTGTCCCAAATGCAAGAAGGAGAAATGCGTTGCGTTCCTGCCGTTTGAAGAAGATCATCTGCAATGTACCGAATGCTCCTTCACGTTCTCGGAGAAGACTCTTCCGACCACGGGAGCGGATATCTTTGAAGGGATGAAACTGGAGTATCATCAGTTCCCGGACGGAACAAGAATTTACTGGAAACCGCTTCTCCGCTGCATGAAAGCTCAATATCTTTATTATGAGGTACTCAGAGCGCGGAAGAAAGATCCTGTCATTGCCAGGAAAAAACTGGATGCCATGCTGGCCTATTCGAAATTCTTCAAGAAGCATATGGTAAGAAAAGTCGGGAAGCAGATTTTCCGTCCGGGCTACCCGCATGCCTGCAACTACGGACGTCTCTGTCATTTCGGGGACTATGTGTTTCCCTCCGTCTACTGCATCATTTACAGGGAGATCGAAGACACCGGAATCAAGATCTCTCCGGAGGAGCGCGCCGAGTACCGTTCTCTGCTGGAAGATATTATTTCAGAAATTACGCTGCCGTTCATTCGTCAATGGCGTGGAATGGCAAACCCGATGGGACAGGCGTTTGCCGATTGCATCCGGGTGGGACGGCTCTTTCCCGAAGCAAAGATCGTTGATTATTATACCCCTGATGAAAAAGGAAATCCGCGCATCCTGAGCGGTACGGATCTGGTCTATGAGACCGTTCAGGGGCGAAACGGACTGGAGAATCTGGCATCCACCTACTGGTATTCGGATGGATTGATGCATGAACCGACTGTCGCATATCAGAGAATGCTTGCCGCCGGGCTTTCCAATGCGCTTGGACGCCTGGAAGGATTTCAGCCGCCTGCCGGTTATGATCCGGTTCAGCGGGGATATCAGCCGTTCCCGAATACAAATTTCCTGAACCGCCCGGAACTGATGCTTCCCCGGAACAAGCATTGGGAAGTCGTATTCCCCAATGGCGGAGCAATTCCATTCGGAGATTCCGGTCCGGGAATTGTGAATAAAAATCCGCCGCAGGAAAGTGATCTTTATCCCGGCTGGGGAATTGGTGCACTCCGGCATAAAATAGCTTCCGCCGCAATGAACTGGGGAAATCTGAACGACGGTCATTCCCATAACGATATGCTGAATCTGCTCTACTGGGCGGAAGGAGTGCTTCTTCTGAACACGACGGGATATCCCGCCAACGAACTGAAAGCCCCCATCCAGTACTGGAGAAACGGTGCCGGCGCGCACAATACAGTCATGATTGACGGCAAAAACCACAATCGTGCCTGCGGTGGTCCCGGTGCATGGGGGATTACGGATCACCTTCAGGTGATGCAGGGATTTTCCGATCAAAGCCATCCTGGAGCAATTCTCAGACGCACAGCCTTCCTCGTGAATTCCCGTCCGGGACTGCCGCCCTATCTGGTGGATTTCTATCAGGCCGACGGCGGAAAGGAGAGTCACGACTATTTCCTTCTGGTGCAGGCGGATCGTGCCCCGCAGGAGAAACTGAGCGTGATTTCCCCCAAGCTGACGCCGACTGGAAAAAGTGATCTGACAAAAGTCTTTGCCAATGCGGAAAAAAAGAATGTCTATCCGTTCATCCGCAACCCGGAATCGGGAGCATTCCGCGGCAATGCCAGACTGCTTTGGACAATTCCGCACCAGGATCTCCTCTTTCACCTTCATGCCATTCTGCTTCCGGAATCGCATGGAAAGAACACTCTGTATACAGGAGAGGCTCCCGGCATCCGCCATACCGGACCGAAAAACAAGGATCCTCTGGATCGCACGGTGGAAAAAGTGATCTGGCGCAGGGAGAAAGCTCCTTCGGAAAAAACGATGAAGAGCTGTTTCATGGCGGTATTCGAATATGCAAAAGAGAAAAACAAACTGGATCTGAAGGATGCCAAACGCCTGAAAGTTTCCGGTTCGCCGGAATCTCATGCCGCGGAAATTACTCATGGAAGTGGAAAAGACATTCTGTTGCTTTCGGATGCCAACGGCAGGATGTCCGTGGATACCTCCGCCGGAAAAATCCAGTTTGACGGAATCGCGGCGCTCCTGAGTCTTGACCGGAACGGTACGCTTCGAAAAGTGACAACCACCGGTCTCCGGTCTCTGACCGTGAACGGCAAAGCGATTTCCGGAGGCAGCATCTTCCGTGGAAAACTTGCCGGATTGCCGACCGGAATGGCAAAATGGCTTCAGGAGGAGAAGCCTGCAACGGTTGCGGTATCCGGACGGATTCCGGAGGAAGCCATTGGAAATCTCCTGATTGTCAAGCACCGGACCGGTACAACTGCCTACAAGAACACGGGAGTCAAGGCGCTGCCCGGCAATCGGACGGAACTGAGTCTGGATCGTTCCGCACGCAAGGTGATTGCAGTCGTTTCCGTTGCGCCGAACCGGAAGGATATGACCATTCTTTCCGGCGGAACTCATGAGTATATCTCCCCCGGCAATAATTTCATTGCCGACGGCAAAGCATATAAAATTCTTTCCATGGATAAATCCAAAGGCAAGAGAAGCGCCGGCAAAACTCTCGGTTATGCCACCTTGACCTTGGAAAAACCGCTGAAGGAAAGCGGGGAACAGCGCTATCCTGTCACCGAATTCAGTGCGGATGATCCTTATACGATCATGACAAGTAAAACAATCGAGTTCAACTGATAACAACGGAATGGAAGCATGTTGAATACGGCAATCATAGGAATATCCGGTTACGGGAATACGCATTACGAGGATTTGCGGCGGCGCTGGGAACGCTCCGAGATCCGGATCCTCGGAGCTACTGTAATCAATCAGGCGGAAGAAGCGGAAAAATGTGCCTTTCTCCAGAGCATCGGCTGCCGGATTTTCGACTCTCATAAAGCGATGCTTTCCGCCTTGCGCGGACAGTTGGATCTCTGTTTCATTCCAACGGGAATCGATCTGCACGCCGGCATGGCGATAGATGCCATGCGTGCCGGTGCGAACGCCTTTATCGAAAAGCCGCCCGCGGCTGTGATTCAGGAAATTCATGCCATGCAGCAGGTGGAACGTGAGACCTCCCGGCGCGTATGGGTGGGATTTCAGATTTCCTGGCAGGAACAGGTGCAGAAGATCCGTGCGTTCTGCCACAGTCCTGAATTCGGTGCGGTCAAAGCGATCCGCGGAATCGGACTGGCTCCCCGGAACGAGTCCTATTACAAACGGAATCAGTGGGCGGGAAAACTCCGGAAAAATGGAAAATGGATTTTGGACAGCCCTTACAACAATGCTCTTGCCCATTACCTGCATCTGGCTCTGCTGTTTGCCGCGCCGCCGGAGAAAACACCGGAATTCCGGAGTGTCAGGGCGCAGCTCTTCCGGGTGAATCCCAATCTGGAATGTGCGGACAACGGTTGTATTTTCGCCTGTTCGAGCAGCGGAGTTCCTGTCTGTTTTTATGCCTCGCATACGCCGGAACAGAGAAACGATCTGCGAATCGCGGTTGATGGAGAGAATGGATCCGTGGAGTGGAGTTTCCGGAAAACGGTCTACCGAATCGGAAATGATTGTGTCGTCGAGGACAATACCGGCGGAGTGGAACTTCGTGACCGGATGCTGGATGCTCTTTTCGGCGCTTGCAGGGGTGAGAATCATGGCTTCTGCTGCGATCTGAAACTTGCGGCATTGCATACACTTGTGGTCAATGGAGCGCACGATTCTTCGCCGGTCATCGAAGTTCCCCGGCAGTATGTGGAATCCTGCTCGGAAAATGGAGAGGTGCGGTGGAAACTGCGCGGATTTGACGAGGAGTGTTTCGCAGCATGGAACGAGGGAAGACTTCTCGACCGGAAAAAATTTCCGTTTCTGGAGGAGCCTCAGACGGTTTCTCTCGAAAATTACCGTATTTTCCATGGAGAAAAATGTTGTCTCGGAAAGGAATGTGTTTTATGAAAAGAAGCTGGAAGACTTTAGCGGGACTTCTTTTATGCATGTTCATTTCCGTCAGCGCTGCGGGCTCGGAGACGCGGACAGTCGTCTGCGATATCTATACGGAAAATCCCTTTTCTCTCTCCATGCAGAGCAGCAACGCGGCATTTGATGAGTACATGCGACGATATCCGAACGTGAAAATCCGTGCAGGGACACGTCTCTCCGTTCCCGGTGCTGCATGGCGCTCCGGCAAGCTGATGGGCGTGATCGGGGGAACCGCTCCCGATGTGTGGAGCATGTATTTTCATGAAAGCATGAAGTATTCGGAACAGGGTCTGATGGTGCCGCTGAATCAATATATCGGCGTGGACCGGAACGGCGACGGAAAACTTTCCGACGATGAAATCACCTATGAACCGTGGAAGCACATTCCGAAGGAATTCCGGATCGCCTGCATGCAGGGTGATACGATTTATGCGCTGCCGTATTACAGCGGAAGTCTTCAGGTGGTCAGTTATCGCCGGGACTTTTTCCGTCAGGCGGGACTTGATCCGGACGACTGTCCGAAACATTGGGACGATCTGTATCGTACTGCCCAGCGTCTCACCTATAAACCCAACGAAATTCCGGGAAAGGAACGCGGACAGGCAGGGCTCTATCTTTCTTCCGGGTCCGTACTCGGATTCAATCCCATGATCTGGTCTTCCGGCGGAGAGCTGGTGCGGAAATACAAGATCAATCCGAAAAACGGGAATGTCGTCGAGACGTCGATGCTGGAGACGATTGATCGCGATCCCGCTACCGGAGACGATCTGCGCGGCGTCCGGGAACGCTGGCGCGCGGCATTCGACAGCGAACAGGGGCGTGCCGCCATGCGTTTTTTCCATAAACTTCGCTGGCAGAGATGGGTCAAGGATCCCGATACGGGAAAGCCGTTCGACCTGACGCGCGAAATGCTGGATTCCGGTATGGCGGTTTCGCCATATACAGGCAGAAGTTTCAAACTGACCGGAGAAGGGCCGGAAGGCAATGTGTATGTCGGCGTTCTTCTGGTGAATTCGAGCAACGGCGAGGAAGATATCAATATTACGCGGGTGCTCGCCGAGGGCCGTGCCGCAATGTTTCTGCATTATCGAGCCTTTACCATCGGGATCATTGAGCAGTATGGATTGGCGCCCGCGCAGTTCGGATTTTTCCCGATGCCGACGGCTCCCGGCGTGCCTTCCTGTTCGAACCGTCAGCCGGGAATGCTGGCGATTTCCCGGAAGAAAAACCGCTCTCCGGAGGAGGAACGCGAGGCATGGAACGTAATCCGCTTTTTCCTTTCCGAAGAGAGTGAACGTCTTCGAACCGCCATCCTGGTGGACGGGGGAAAAGGCGAACTCGTCCCGCCCGATTTCCTGAAAGCCGCCGGCTACATGGATATTTACCAGTCGCTGCCGGAATCGTGGAGGACCGTCGAGTCAGGCATCTCCAAGTTCCATACGGAACCGTTTAACAACGGCTGGTCGGAAGTCCAGATGGAGACAACGCCGAATATCACCGGCAGAATCTTCGAGGATGAACACGCGGATATTGATGCCCTGCTTGCCGAGGGGGCAAAAGATGCAAATGCAAAATTCGAGGGTTGGACCGAAAATGAACTGAAACGCTGGCGTCCGCTTGCCTGGCTTCTGGTGTTCTGCGCCCTCGGACTGTTTTTAAGCGGAATCTTCTTCATTGTCCGGAATATGACGCCGAAGGTTCAGCGGGTCGAAGGGCTGTCGCCCAAAAAGAGTTTTCTGAGAACCTATTCGCTGTTTGCCCTTGCTCTGCCGGCGGTCTGTGCGGTTCTGCTGTGGCAGTACTATCCGCTTCTGCGCGGATCGGTGATGGCGTTCCAGGATTACAAGATCAGCGGGAACCATCTGTATGTGGGGGTGGACAACTTCATCATGCTGTTCGGAAATGTTGATTTCTATCTAAGCATGCTGCGGACCTTTTATTATGTCGGACTGACCATTCTGATCGGTTTTGTGACGCCGATTTTCCTTGCGTTCCTGCTGACGGAAATTCCCCGTTTCAAGATTCTGTTCCGGACCATCTTCTATCTTCCCGCTGTAACAAGTTCGCTTGTGATCATGTTCCTGTGGAAGGAGTTCTACGATCCCTCCCCGAGCGGATTGCTCAACACGGTCATTATCAAAGTTGCCTCTCTTTTCGGGATTGAGACGGTCGGGTTCAAATATCTTTCGGATCCGCGGCTGGCGATGCTGTGCATCATTATTCCGGCGGTCTGGGCTGCCGCCGGGTCGGGAAGCCTGATTTATCAGGCGGCCCTCTCAAGCATTCCACCGGATATGTACGAGGCGGCGGAAGTGGACGGCGCCGGATTTTTCGCCAAAATCAGATATGTCACCATACCGATGCTCAAGCCGTTGATTATCATCAATTTTGTCGGAGTGTTCATCGGGGCGTTCCATGCGATGCAGAATATCTTTGTGCTGACGGGCGGAGGGCCTTACAACGCCACGCGCGTGATCGGGCTGGATATCTGGTACAATGCCTTTGTCTATCTGAAGTTCGGCATGGCGACCGCGATGGCGTGGGTGCTGGGGCTGATGCTGATCGGTTTCACCGTCATGCAGCTCAGAATCCT
The DNA here is from genome assembly GCA_944389445.1 of uncultured Victivallales bacterium. GTDB lineage: Bacteria > Verrucomicrobiota > Lentisphaeria > Victivallales > UBA1829 > UBA1829. The sequence continues at coordinate 9,438 of CALXMJ010000007.1, forward strand.
TTCCAAGGTGGAATTCCGAAAAGCTCAGGGTAATTGAAAGGAGAGTTTCTGTTATGGCGATTATTTTAGAGGTCAGCCGTCACAGCTGGAAATCACGCTTTCTGATCGGGGCCATGTACGCACTGCTTCTGGCCGGGTCGGTGACGATGATCTATCCCTTCTGGCTGATGCTGGCGGGATCTGTTTCCTCCGAATATGATTTCAATGATTTCAGGCTTGTTCCGAAATATCTTTTCTCCGATGATGCGCTGCTCGGAAAAACCCTTTATGAGCGTTACGGCAAGATCAATTTCACGGCCTTTGCCGCGCGTTACGGAATCATCGAAAACTGTTATGGCTGGAGTGATTTGCGCGGGAAAGAGAATCTGGTGGAGCGTCTCTATCCGGAGGAGCGGAAACTTCTGCAGACCTCTCCCGCGGCGGCGAAGAAGATTCTTGGAGACTATCATACTTTCAAAGCCACTCTCCCTCCGCAGGAAGTGGAGCCGCTTTATCCGGATAATCCGATGCCTTTCCGCGACTTTCTCCGGAAGAAATATACCAAGGACAACACTTCGGAACAGGAGCTGATCGATCAGATCAACCGGAAATGGACACGCGCCTTTTCCACGCTGAGTACGGTTCTGCCTGTGCCGGGACGTCTGTACGAACGCACCTGGCTGCCCTCGAAACGGCCCGATTACGATGATTACATGGAGTTTGTCGCCGCGCTTCCGCCGGAACGGAAGGCTCTGATTTCCGGCGGGGAGTTCTACATCCGGTACCTGATTCTCCGATTCAACACCATTCACGGACTGAACAAGCATACCGGTTCTCATTTCAAAGCTCTTGCGGAAGTGCCGTACAGCCGGTCGGGCAATTTGACGGAAGTTTATGACACCTTCGTCAAAACGTATCTTCCGCTGCGTCTTCTGCGGATCAGACAGAATGAAACGACGGTCTCCCTCTGGCGTGCTTTTCTGAAAAAGAACGTTCCGGAACAGGCGGAACATCTCCCCTTTTTCACCACGGTTCCGACCGATCCCGCTGCCAGAATCCTGTGGGGAAATTTTCTGAAGAACAGACTTCCCGGCTCGGAATTTGAGATCATGGGACCGGAAGAGCGTTTCCGTGATTTTCTCCGCGCCCGTTACGGAAGTGTGGAAAAACTTGCCGCCGCATGGGGAGTTCCCTGTTCATCTTTTTCCGAAATTCAGCTGCCCGTGAAACTGGAGGATTATCATCTGTTCGAACGGGATAAGAAGGAATTGAGACGGAACTTCTTTTTTGCAAACTACAAAGAGGTTCTGGAATATCTGGGGGGAAAGTCGCGTGCGGTATGGGTGACGCTTCTTCTGGTGATCTGCTCCATCTTCACGGCTTTGACGGTCAATCCGCTGGCCGCCTATGCGCTGTCACGCGGGAAGCAGTCCATTTCAGTGAAATTCCTGATTTTCTTTCTGGCGACGATGGCATTCCCAGCGGAGGTCGGCATGATTCCCGGATTCCTTCTGATGCGCGACCTGAATCTGCTGAACACTCTTTTTGCGCTGATTCTGCCGGGGATGGCCAGCGGCTATTCCATTTTCCTTCTGAAAGGATTTTTCGACAGCATCCCGACGGAACTCTATGAAGCGGCGGATATCGACGGCGCAGGTGAGTTCAGAAAATTCTATGCGATTGCCCTTCCGATGTCCAAACCGATTCTCGCGGTGATCGCGCTGGGAGCGTTCAACAGCGCCTATGGCGGATTCATGTGGGCGTTTCTCGTCTGTCAGGATCCCAAGATGTGGACGATCATGGTCTGGATGTATGAGTTTCAGGCCAACAACGCCTCCAACTCCGCACTGGTGATGGCGGCATTGGCACTGGTTTCCATCCCGACTCTCCTGATGTTCATTTTCTGCCAGAAGATCATTATGCGCGGCATCATTGTGCCAAGCATGAAATAACGCCGACACAGGCGAAAACAAACAACTGAGGTGTTTTTATGGCTCAGACTGAAAATGTCGCAAATGCCGGACAGGTGAAAGATGCCAGTTTTCATCCTTTTTTTCTGGATGCACCGGAAATGCGGATTCCCGCTTCCGATGAAAATGCGGCTTCATTTCTTGCTTCCGGAAAGCAACCGTTTTATCTGTTTGCTGTCCCCCGGGAGTATCCGGTCAGCGATTACAATAAGATTCCGGAAATCCTGCTGAAGAACGGGTTCCGCTTTACGGCGAATCCTGGCGAATTTTATGTCTTTCAGATCGTCCTCTGGGCTCCCGGACAAGGACTTGGAGATATCCGGCTGCAGGCGGAGGAGGTTCCGTTTTCCTGGAGGTGTTTCAATCTCCGTCCGGGGAAACGTCTGAATCAGATGGCGCATTCGGTCAGACCGCTCTGGATCGGTCTGGAAATTCCGGCCTCCGCATCGGGAAAGTATTCTCTGCGATTCCGTCTTGAAACGGAAAACTTTCCTTCTCAAACCGTGGAAATGCCTCTGGTTGTGGAGGGACCGGTCCTGAAGGATGGCGGTGAGAGCGATGACTGGCGTCTTGCACGGCTCCGCTGGCTGGATTCGGAGATCGGAAAGGAAGAAAGTGTCTTTCCTCCCTATCAGCCTCTCCGCCGGGAAGGTGTGCGTCTGGAATGGCTTGGCCATACCCTTGAACTGGAGAAAAACGGCCTGCCACGTCAGATTACAAGTTCCTATCAGAATGACAATTCCGCTTGTGACGGTCCGGCGCTGAAACTGCTCGCTGCTCCGGCTCTGTTCGGGACACGATCCGGAGATGTTTTTCATGCTACGCTCCACTTCACCCGTGAATCGGCTGCGCAGATCTGCTGGGAATCGCAGGGAGCACTCGGTAGACTGCCGGTTTCTTTGAAAGGCTCTCTGGAATTCGACGGAACGCTGCGTTATCTTCTCACGGTGCGGGGTAGCGAAGACGGTATGGAATCCTTCCATCTTGAACTCAAGCATGTGCAGCGCGATTATTTTCTCGGACTTGATCGACATGGCGGCTTTGCGCCGGAGCGTCTGGACTGGTACTGGGACCGGAGCCGCTGGCAGGACGGTTACTGGATCGGGAGTTTAAATGGCGGAATGCAGGTGCGTCTTTCCGATCCGGATTCTCCACAGCCGCTGGTCAACGCCTATTACAGTTTTTCGCCTCTGGTCCCGCCTCCCGCATGGGAAAACGGAGGACGCGGAGGAATCTCCCTGAAACAGGAAGACAAATGGATCTCTGCTGTTCTGTCCAGCGGAGAAACGGAGCTCCGGAAAAATCACGATCTGCAATTTCCGTTTGAATTCCGGATCACACCTTTTCATCCGGCGGAACGGGAACGCTTCTTCCGCGAACGCTTTTACCACCCCATGATCCATCATTTCGAAATCGGGGGAGTCGATCCGCTGGAAGATCTTGATTTTGAAGCTCTTCGGAGAGAGGGCGTTACCTGTGTGAATCTGCACCATGCGATTGCGATGAATCCCTGTATCAATTATCCGTTCACGAATGTATCGCTCCCGAAACTGAGTGATTTTGTGGAACGGGCGCATCGTCATGGTTTGAAGGTTCTTTGCTACTACACGATTCGGGAATTGACGGCGCATGCGCCTGAATTTCAGGCGTTCCGGAGCCTGGGTGATGAAATTTTCTATCCTGGTCCGGGAGAAACCGCACGGCCATGCACCAATCCGTCGGGGCCCCATCCATGGTTCTGCGAAACGCTTGGAAGAGGTTTCCTTCCCGCCTGGGCGGAAGTGGTCAAGAACGGCGAACTGGCAGGATTGCTTGATCTTGCACTTGTGACAACCCCCTGCGGACGGCTGGAAAACTTTTATCTTGAAGGACTGCGTTATCTTCTGGAACGCTGTCCGCTTGACGGTCTTTATCTGGACGACAGTTCCCTTTCTGCGGAGGGCTTCCGCAGGCTGCACCGTATTTTCCGAAAATACCGGAACTGTGATCCGATTCTTGATTTTCACGCATGGAATCCTTTCCCCTTCCAGAGGAAACGGAATTTCGGAAATTGTTCTGTTCTTTATCGTGACATGGAGAAACTGCCCTATGTAACGGATCTCTGGCTGGGAGAGAGCTTCGACTATGAGGCGGCGTCCCCGGAATATTATCTGACAGAGATTTCCGGACTGCCGTTCGGACTCACCGGAGAGATGTTGCGGAACGGCGGCAATCCATGGCGCGGTATTTTATTCGGTATGACTTCGCGTTACGGTTGGTCGGGTGATCCGCGCGCTGAGAGCGTCGCCGTCCTTGTCTTGATCCACATGAAGGACGGCACCGGAATCCAGATCACGAACGATCGTCCAGTATGCCGTTTTTCCTGCCGCTGTATGGCCGATGGCAATCTCATCAATCCCAATGATTTTGACATGTTTGAGCTTGATCCGTCTGAACTTGCGTTTCAAATAACGTTTTTCGCAGGCTTTGACGATGC
>CALXMJ010000008.1 GCA_944389445.1 uncultured Victivallales bacterium
AAAACCTTAGGTTGACCCCCTGGTCGACAGGTGTCGAAATAAAAAACGGGAGCAAAAAATTAAATTTTTTGCGATGGGTGCAGGGCCGGTGGTCCTGCCGAGGGGAGTTGGGGGCGAGTAGCCACCAACTCTATCGGCGTAAAATAAAAAAGCAGCCTGTCCGATCCTTAAGGAGAGAGAGTTTTATAAGAACCGAACAGGCTGCAAGGCAGAGAGTCTGTTTTGTGACTAAGTGTCTTTAAATTTCAATTCTGACCGTTGCAGTGGAGGATGCCACGGACTGGATGTTGGGATGAATCTGGCTTTGAGCCGGAAGTTGTTCTGCTGTAGTCGGCCGGGTCATCCATTTTGAGTTCTGCATGGTTATGACGGAGTAGACGCAGATCCAGCTGAGGCAGGGAATGCTGTAAAGTCCGTAGATATAGGACCAGACGGATTCTTTCCAGCTGTAACGGATTGCATAGATGATTGCGGGGATTACAGACCAGACAATCGTTCCGATCACTGTGTAATAGCAGAAAGAGATCGGGCTGACGAAGAATGCGTAGAGAGCCATCGGGATGAAAAGGAAGGGAAGGAGCAGAGCGATGCTCTGAAGCACAAGGTTCAGCTGGAGTCCGAGGAGTTCGAAGTTCAGCGGTTCAAAGCGGCGGAGCACATGGTTGAGCATGATGATGTTTTCACGGACGTCGCTTCGGGTCCAGCGGATGAGCATTTTGCATACGTTGCGGTAGGTCACCGGCATCTTGGTGAATGCGATTGCGTTGTGCTGGAAAACGACACGCCAGTTTTCACGGATCAGCATGCTTGTGATTGCGCGGTCCTCGCCGATTCCGGAGGGGCGGCCCATGAAGGTCTGGTTCACCCATTCTTCCATCAGCGGCTGAATGGCGGCCAAGCGGTATGCGCTGAGAGCGCCGGGGGTGCAGAGGACGGAACCGATAATGCTTTGAGCGCAGCGGATGAATTCGAAGCCGAAAGCAAAAGCCACATCAAGCATTTTCGGGATGATTCCTTCTCCGCGATTGGTGACGCGGATGTTTCCGGCAACGGCGCCGACTTTGGGGTTGGCAAACGGCGATGCGATTTTCCGGAGAGCATCTTTTGTGATTGCGGAGTCGCTGTCGATCGTAACGATGACTTCGCCGGTTGCGATTTTAATTCCTTCATAAAGAGCGCGGCGTTTTCCGCCGTTTTTGATCAGATTCTTTGTGGTGATGCGTCCCCTGGACTGTTCGGCTGCTTTGCAGATCCAGTCCCATGTATCATCCTTGCTGCCGTCGTTGACGGCGATCACTTCCAGTTTATCAGCCGGGTAGTCACTGTCGAGAACGCTCATCAGAGTGGTCGCGACATATTTTCCCTCATTGAACGCCGGAACGATGACGGTGCAGCGGGGAAGTTCCTTGTCGCTGAGATCGGGAGCTTCCCTGTAAAAGAACGCCATGATGCTCTGGAGCAGGAAATAGGCGAGCGAGACAAAGGAAATCAGCACGGTGAACATGGTCAGATAGAATGTGAAGCCGTTGGAGACAAATGTTCCAAAGTTCATCAGGCTGAACGAGCGGAACACACAGATGAAGGATGCGACAACGACGATCCATGTAACCGCTTTTGTAATTTTTATGGCTCTGGGTTCCTGTCGGCTTTCTGTTGCGAGGATGTCCTCCTCATAGCCGACAATGACTGACTGATCCGGTTTTTCCACACTTTCGTTTTTCATATAGCTGCCTCCCTATATCCTAACGTTTTTTGTTGTTTGCAGAGGGCTCTCTCCACCCTCTTTTTTTCTCTGTTGCATATTATTATACAACATCAAGATAACCCGAACATGGCAGAAAGATTACAGATAGGTTATCTTGGTTTTTTTATTTGCATCCGACCGATTTTGAGTTCATTTTATGACAGAAAAAACGGTTTTAAAGATGAAAAAAACAGGAAAATCAGAGAAAGAACGGCTTGAAGATTGCAATTTTGTTTTCCCGGAGAATCTCCGCGGGAACTGAATTCCGACGCATGGGGGAAAATCGGATTTATCGTGTAAAGAGGGTAAAAAAAATCGGACAGGGGCATTTGCCGCCTGTCAGATGCCTGCCTGTTTCTGCCGGATTATCGTTTCTGATTGTTTGCGAAATAGCGGACCCACTCTTCCGGAATGGGCGGAATTTGCTGGAGTCCGTTTCCATGACGCATGGAATAGTGACCGAGCACGCCTGTTGCCACAGCGTTTCTGGCGGCGATCGGGGTGGTGTTTGTTTTTGCGCCGTCACGCACGAAATCAAGGAAGTTCTGAACGGTTACGGGGTCGCCTCCGCCGTGTCCGCCCTCGACCGGTTTGATGTGGTAGACGATATCCGGAGTTTGCCGCGGTCCGCGCTGAGTCCAGACATGGATTTCCGCTTCTCCGCTGTCTCCGATGTTTTCAATGCGCCCTTTTGTGCCGATGAAGGTGTAGTTGCGTTCGGCGTCCGGAGCGTAATGGCACTGCATATAGGTCGCCTGTGCGCCGTTTTCCATCTGCATCATGATCATGTTGTGGTCTTCCACATCAATGATCGGGGAGAATCCGGTCTGCGTGAGCGGGGGATACTGGCTGTTGTCCCATTTTGCGCAGCCTTCGGTGTCGGGGGAGCGTCTTGCGCATTTGTCGTAGACGGAGAGCATCCCCATGCCGACCACGGCTTTGGTATAGGTTCCCATCAGCCAGTGCATGACGTCGATGTCGTGAGCGCCTTTCTGGCGGAGGAGGCCGGTGGTGTTTTTCTGTTCGGAGTGCCAGTCGCGGAAATAGGCGTCGCCGCCGTAGCCGATGAAGTGACGGCACCAGCCGCACTGGATGTCTCCGATCACGCCGGAGTCGATGATCTCTTTCATTTTGAGGATCACCGGGAAGTAGCGCATATTGTGACCGACGAACAGTTTTGACCCTGTTTCATACGCGGTTTTCAGAATGCGGTCGCATCCTTCGATGGTGATCGCCATCGGTTTTTCGAGGAACAGCGCCTTGCCCGCTTCGAGCGCGGCGACCGCCTGTTCTTCGTGACAGTAGTCCGGAGAGCAGACAAAGACAGCGTCAATGTCCTTGATTTTCAGAACTTCTTTATAATCATCGAAAACCTGGGCATTCGGAAATTTTGCCTTGAATTCGTCTCTTGCTTTCTGCTTGATGTCCGCGCCCGCGACGATTTCCCATCCCTGCTCCGGTTTGTGGGTCTGCCATGCGTTATGGCCGCGTCCGCCTGTTCCGATCACGCCGATTTTCATCATTTTCATTGCGTTAGCTCCTTTTTTTTATTTGCGGAAGGTCTTCCGCATTTTCTGTTCCGGTATAATGTATTGAAATAAATATGAAATATCAACTTTTTTTCTTGAAAATCAATAAAAAAGAGATATGGTAAATAAAACAAAGGATGTGGAAAATTGATTTCAGCATTCCAGTCATACCGGAACGGGGAATTTCCGTTTCAATTGCTTACCGCTGCCCGTGGGGATGCCGATGCGAAGACTCCTGTTTTCGAGAGAAGCGATTACGATGCCTGTACCGTGGAATATGTCGAGCATGGGCGAGGTTTTCTGGAGATCAACGGTTATTCCTGCACGCCGGGCCCGGAGAGCATTTATATTTTATCCAAGCACAGTTCGCACCGATACAGCCCCGACCGTGGAGACCCGTGGAAAAAGCTGTTTTTTGTCGTGGACGGGGAGCTGATGGAGTATCTTTTCGAGATTTACGGTTTGACGGAAACCTATTATGTCCCCGGATGTCCGCATCTGAGGGAATTTTTTCTGGAGATGTTTCGGCTTCCCTTGAATACGGATGAAGGGAACCGCCGCGGCGCGCTGGTGTTTCACAATCTTCTTTCGGAATTGTCCCTGAGTGTCCGTAGGCCGCCCCGCAGGAGCAATCCGGAACTGGACCGTCTTAAAAATGTGCTGGATTCTTCTGTCAACGGCAGTTTTCTGCTTGCGGATTATGCACGTCGAACTCCGTGGTCGGAGGCTCATCTGATCCGCCTTTTCCGTTCCGAATTCAAGCAGACTCCGTACGAGTATTTGATGAGCCGCAAGATTGAGCAGGCAAAGAAACTTCTGCTCTATTCGAGTTTTTCCATCAAGGAGATTGCGGAGCATCTCTCTTTTTCGGATCAGTATTATTTTTCGAATTATTTCAAACTCCGCTGCGGGCTTTCTCCGAAAAAATTCCGGGAGAGTCTTTCCGGCGAGTTGAAAAAACGGGAATCCCGGATACAGTAGAAAATAGTGTGAAGCGTTTTTTCAAGGAGTTGGCATGAGCAAATTTGATTTTCTTTCCGGTTCCCATGACCTGTCCCTTCCGGACTGGGGACCCTATTCCAAAAGACTGTTCGGGATTTCCCATATCGCGGACCCGGCGCTCGGAACCCGTTTCGACTGTTGCGTCATTCCGGGAAAGTACCGTCGGGAACTGGCTATTCCGGATGTGCTCCGGCCGAGCGGTTATCTGCCCTGGAGCGCCTCCCCGGAGCTGACTGCTTATTCCTGCCGCCAGCAGATCGAGTGGAAGGATCGAATCTATTGCGATGTCAGTTTCAGTACAATGAATGAAAAGACGCATCTGATCCGCTGCGACCTGGTCAATCGGTCGGAGATTGCCGCCGACCTTGCTGTTCACCTGCTTTGCCGTCTGGAGTTTGAATCTCCGCGCCATACGGAGGTTTCGGGGATTCTGGAGTGGGCGCGTCCGGAGATCGCGGATGCGCGCGGACTTGTTTTCGACGCCCTTCATCCCGGAGAATTCCGGGAGCCCGATGCTGTCACCGGTTCCGCTTTCCGGATCCGCGCCGGACAGGATGCCGTATTCCGTTTCCGGGCAAACTCACCGGAAAAGGCGCTTTATCTGCGGGTTCGGGAGGAGGGGGAATGGCGTCTCCGGAAGGTGGAAAACTCCGGAGAAAATACGATCCGGATGACGTTCGACCGGGATGCCGAGGTGAATGGAGCGGCACTGACCGTGGGCAATCTGCCGGTTTTCCGCACGGTCGAACACGGTTCTTCTCCGGAGTTTATGCCCGGACCCGTGCCGGACAGCACGGTGGTGAAATATAAAGGGGTGCCCTGTGTTTATGGAATCCTCCGTGCGTTTCCTTCGGATTTCGTGCGGCACTATGCGGTCGACAATGTGCTGGAGACCTTTCTTTATGATGATGGTGTCCATCAGCATTTCTTTCCCGAGTTTGAGCGCGGCAGCCGGAAGGATCATGCGCTGGACATGGTTTTCCAGCCGATCCCTGTTGCGGCGGGGGAGCACCGGATTATCCATGCCGTGATTGTGAATGGAGCCGAGGCGGAGGTGCGTGCGTCTCTGGCATCCCTGAAGTTGTCCCTTCCGGATCTGGAGGCGGTGTATCGCGAAAATGCGGCGCATTACATCACTTTTCCCGAGTCTCCGCTGAAATTCAGTCAGGAGCGGATGGCCGCCGTGACGCTGACCAATATTGTGTATCCGACTTACGTCAAGGATTCATTTGTGCGCCATCACACGCCCGGTCGCCGCTGGAACAGTCTTTATACATGGGATTCCGGATTTATCGGACTGGGACTGCTGGAGCTGGAGGTCCAGCGTGCGGTCGAGAGCCTGAATGCGTATCTGACGGAGGAGGGGGACCCGGAAAATGCATTCATTCTGCACGGGACGCCGCTTCCGGTACAGATCTATCTTTATCAGGAGCTCTGGAACCGGACGCATGATCGCGAACTGCTCCGCTTCTTCTATCCGCGCGTGAAACAGTTTTACGAGTATCTGGTCGGACGTCATCCCGGATCACGGACCCTTTCGCACAGCCGGACTCCACTGATCTGCACCTGGGATTATTTCTACAATTCCGGCGGCTGGGATGATTATCCTCCGCAGCTGGCACTGCAACGGAGCGGAAAATTGAATGCGATTCCTGCGGTACCAAGCTCCCATGCCGTCCGGGCGGCGCAGATTCTGAAGTCTGCCGCTTTGGAACTCGGCATGGCAACGGAGGAATACGACTGCGACATTCAGGCGATCTCCTCCGCGCTTCAGCAGTATGCGTGGGATCCCGGAAGCGGTTATTTCAGTTATGTCACAATCGACGGCGACGGAAATCCTTCGGGTTTTCTGCGTTTCACCGACGGTTCCAATTACAATATGGGACTCGACGGTCTCTCTCCGCTCGTTGCGGGAATCTGTACGGGAGAACAGCGGAAGGTCCTCTGGGAGAAACTGGAGTCGCCGGAGCACTGCTGGACAGCCTGCGGCATTTCGACCGTGGACCGTTCCGCGCCGTATTACCGGAACGACGGCTACTGGAACGGGGCCGTCTGGTTTCCGCACCAGTGGTTTTTCTGGAAAGCCGCATTGAACGACGGCAGAGGGGAGTTCGCCTGGAAAATAGCAAAGACCGCTCTGGAGCTATGGGAACGGGAAACGCACGAATCCTATGCCTGTTATGAACAGTTTTCGATCAGTTCCTGCCGGGGAAGCGGCTGGCATCACTTTTCGGGCCTGTCGACTCCGGTGCTCTGCTGGTTCGGAGCGTATTACCGTCCGGGACGCCTGACCGCGGGATACGATGTCTGGCAGAAGAGCGCGGCGCTGGCGGACGGCGTGCTGACCGCCGACCTTGTGATTTCCGGAGGGGAGGGCGAGATTACAACCCTGATCGCCGTAATGGATGCCAGGTCCGCCGAATATGCCGGAGAGAACTATCCGATCCGGCGGAGGGAGAGCGGCGCGGTGGAGGTGGATCTGCCGAAACATTCTTCGGGACGCCTTGTCCTGAAATGATTTCCGTTTCATCAGCAGAAATGTCAGGCGAAATAAGGAGGAATGGAGATGGAAAACAAACCGGTTGTCCCGGAGAACTGTCTGTTCCAGGGCTGCTACAATCCCGCCTATGAAGCGGAGATCCGCAAATGCAAGGACATCTGCTACAAGTTCAATCAGCTCAATCCCAATGACCGCGATGCCCAGCGCGAGATCCTTTCCGGACTGCTTGGCGGTATGGGGGAGAACGTGATTTTCACTCCTCCGTTCTGGTGTGATTACGGGTATAACATTTTTGTGGGAAATGACTTTTACGCGAACCACAATCTGATTATCACCGACGGCGTGAAGGTCTCCTTCGGCGACCATGTATTCATTGCTCCGAACTGCTGTTTTACGACAGCCGAGCATCCGATTGATCCGGAGCAGCGCAAGGCCGGGCTGGAAATCGCCAAACCGATCACGGTCGGAAACAATGTCTGGATCGGTGCCGGATCGACTGTTCTTGCCGGTGTGACCATCGGAGACAATTCCGTGATTGGAGCCGGCAGCGTGGTTTCGAGGTCCATTCCGGCGAATGTGGTTGCGGTCGGCGTTCCCTGCCGGGTGATGCGGCAGATCACGGAAGATGACAAGTACCGCTATCCTTTTTACAAAGGTCTTTGAATGTTTCGGAATCCTGTCGGATTGCGGGGATGAAATCCGGCGGGAACTTTCAAAATTCCAAAAAAATGCGAGGACGATTTGAATTCTCCGGATTCCTGTGTATTATACTGAGATACGGAATTGAAAGCGGCGTGAAATGTCTTCCGCCGGAACGATTCGATTGAACAGGAAAGGACTGCAAAAATGGTTACTCGCATGATTTTGAACCAGACCTCCTATTTCGGGGCAGGTTCCGTTGCAAGCATTGTGGATGAGATCAAAGGGCGCGGATTCAAGAAAGCTCTCGTTGTAACGGACAAGGACCTGATCCGTTTCCATGTCGCGGAGAGAGTGACGGGCCTGCTGGACAAGGCGGGACTGGCGTATGAAATTTTCAGCGATGTAAAGGCGAATCCGTCGGTCGGCATCATCAAGATGGGAGTTGAGGCGTTCAAGAAGGCCGGCGCGGACTACCTGATCGCAATCGGCGGAGGCTCTCCGACCGATACTTCGAAGGCGATCGGCATCATCATCAACAATCCTGAATTTGCCGATGTCGTTTCGCTGGAAGGGGTTGCCGCCACGAAGAAACCGTGCGTACCGATCATCGCCATTCCGACGACCGCTGGAACCGCGGCGGAAGTCACCATCAACTATGTTATTACCGACGAGACGAAAAAACGCAAATTCGTCTGTGTCGATCCCCATGACATCCCGGTCGTTGCCGTGATTGATCCTGAAATGATGTCCTCCATGCCGAAGGGGCTGACCGCCGCCACCGGAATGGATGCGCTGACGCACGCCATCGAAGGTTACATCACGAAAGGCGCGTGGGAACTGACCGACATGCTCCATCTGAAAGCCATCGAAGTGATCTCCCGCTCTCTCCGCGGCGCCGTGGAGAATACAAAGGACGGACGCGAAGGCATGGCGCTCGGACAGTATATCGCCGGAATGGGCTTCTCCAATGTGGGACTTGGCATTGTTCATTCGATGGCGCACTCCCTCGGCGGATTCTACAATACGCCGCATGGAATTGCCAACGCTGTGCTTCTGCCCTATGTGATGGAGTACAACGCTCCCGCGACCGGCGATAAATACCGGCAGATTGCCCGCGCGATGGGGGTTGCGGATACGGAGAAGATGTCGGTGGAAGAGGCGCGCAAGGCCGCGGTCGATGCGGTCCGCCGGCTTTCCATTGATGTCGGAATTCCGCAGAAGATGCGCGAACTCAAGGATGTGAAGGAAGAGGATCTGCCTGCGCTCGCCGAGATGTCCTTTGCCGATGTCTGCACCGGAGGCAATCCGCGTGACACCAGCGTCGAAGAGATTCTCGGAATCTACAGGAACGCGTTCTGATTCTTCCGTTTTCCGGAACAGATAAAATTTGCGCGGGAATGGTTGCCGTGGTAATCATTCCCGCGCATTTTCTGTTTATGGAGAAAGTTCCTTGAGGGGGAGGCGGCTTCCCGGTCAGAGAATGAGCGCCCAGCAGACGGCCATTCCGAACAGGACCGCCAGAATTCCCGAAACGTTCTGGAGCACGATGTTTCCCGCGGCTTTCCAATAGGCTCCGGCAAGGATCATGTGGGTGCTTTCGAGTGCGAACGTGGAAAAGGTCGTGAACGCTCCGAGGAATCCGATGAATAGAACCGGCAGATACGGTTCCACGGAAAGAAAACGATTCCTGAAGAGGACGAACAGAAATCCCGCCAGAAACGAGCCGAGCAGGTTCACGGTCAGCGTGGCAAAGGGAAACGAGCCGGAGAGATTCGCCAGCAGACGGGTCCCGGTGAAACGGCAGAGTGTTCCCAGTGCTCCGGCAAGAAGCACCAGGAACAGAAGTTTCAGCGAAAAAGGCATTTTTTACTTTGCTTCCAGATAATAGAGGTTGCAGGATGCATCCCGGGTGAGTCCTTCGAGAGTGAATCCGGCGTTCATCAGGGTGTTGCCGTGGAGAACGGTTCCGCTGGATTCGAAGACGTATTTTGCTTTCGGATCCAGTCCTCTGAGACGGATTCTCCGGACGAAATCATGTCCGCAGGGGACTCCGTTTTTCCGGACTGCCGTGACCAGCACTTTTTTCCGGTCCGGCGAGACCCAGCTCCAGACGGAGATGTCACCGGTTCCGAAGCCTTCGGTCAGCCGATGGAAGGAACCTTCGCGGATGAGATCATTGTATTTATGATATTCCTGAACCTGACGTTTGACAAGTTCGCGGTCTTCCTCGGAAAGTTTCGTCAGATCGAGTTCATAGCCGAAAGTTCCTGCGAGGGCAATTTTGCCGCGCGTTTCAAAGGAGACCGTCCGTCCGGTCTGATGATTCGGGCAGACCGAGACATGAGCTCCCATGCTCGCGGAAGGATAGAAAAGAGAGGTTCCGAGCTGAATGGAAACCCGTTCCATTGCATCGGTATCATCGCTGCACCAGATTTGCGGGGCGTAGTAGAGCATTCCGGCGTCGAACCGTCCGCCTCCGCCGGAACAGCCTTCGATGAGCAGATTCGGGAACTCCGTCAGGAGCCGTTCATGCAGATCGTAGACGCCGAGGACATAGCGGTGTGCAACCTCTTTCTGTCGTTCCGGGGGGAGGGCGGCGGAATGGATCTCCGT
>CALXMJ010000009.1 GCA_944389445.1 uncultured Victivallales bacterium
TGACTCCGTTTTCGATCAACTGCATGTTGCCGATCACTGTGCCGGGTTTGACGCGGCGTGTTTCCGCTATGTTGTCTTTTCCTACAACGTAAATGTAGTTGCCTTTCTCATCGGTCATCATGGCGGAGAGCTTGACTGCGGGAGTCGGTATTGCAAGTTTCCGGGAGAGTTTCACTGTTGTATATCCGCCTGGAACCAGCACATGATTCGGATTATCGAACTGGGCCCACAGGGTCAGGGTTCCTGTTTCGTTGTCCACTTTGTTGTCCACGAGAACGATGTTTCCGGTCTTGTCGTATTCGCGGCCGTCCGCCAGAAGAATATGCACGATGCCGTTTTTGCGGATTCCGTCGACGCTTCCGAATTCCTTGATGAAATCCCGTTCACTGATGGCGAAGCGGACATAGATCGGGGTCACTTGAACAATATCGGCGAGTTCTTTGCTGGTCGGCGTTACATAATTGCCTTCCGTGTAGGTGGCCTTGCCGATGATGCCGGTGATCGGCGCATAAATTTTGGTATAGCTCAGAGAGTTGTTGGCGTCGAGGAGATTGGCTTCCGCCTCTGCCAGTTTGGCTTTGGTTGTGTTGAACAGTCGTTTCGCGTCCTGATAGACGATTTCCGCTACGGCGCGTTTCTGATAAAGCTTTTCCTGGCGGTTGAAGTCATTCTGTGCATATTCCAGTTCGGCTTGAATCTGCATCACGCTGGCTTCCGCGGATTTCGCTTTGGCGCGGTAGGTTGTATCCTCAATCACGAAAAGAAGCTGTCCTTTCTTCACGAGTTCGCCTTCTTTGAACTTGATCTCGTAAAGATATCCGGAGATTCGGGCGACAATGGAGACGCTCTGGATCGCTTCAATGTGACCGACGTACTTCCGTGTCGCGGCATCGTTCCGGATGACGGCCTTTTCCACACTGACATACGGCGGCGGAGGCTCTCCCTGCGCAAACGTGGGGATGGCTGTTCCCAGAACAGCCGCGGCAAGCAGAAGATTCTTTTTCAGTGACATGTTAGATTTGTCCTTTCTTATTGTATTCTTCATAGATTTTTTGCAATAACGTTTCAAATTGTTTTTTTTCTTCGGGACAAAGCGGTTTGAGAATGGAATTGTATTCCTTCTGGATCACCTGTTCCGTAAATTCATGCTTGTCCTTGAGTTCCTCCGGAAAGTTGATGCAGATGGCCCGACGGTCCGACTTGCTCTGCTCCCTGGTTACAAGCCCTTTGTTGACAAGAAGATCGACCATTTCGGATGCCGCTCCCGGTGTCACATGGAGTTTCCGGGAAAGGGTTTTGAGAGAAATTCCCTCCGGGTTCATGTCGAGCAGTTTCCAAAGTGTAATGTATGCCCGGCTCTGACTGACCGTGAGTCCCGCGTACTGGAAATCGCCCCATTGTGCCGCATGATGTTCCAGTGCGGCCCGTTCCAGTGCGTCGGCAAGCAGAAATAATTGTTTCCACCCCGTCATATTCACCTCTGTGTTCTGAAATATTCGGAAGACCTTAATATACTGATGTATTAAGAATTTTCAAGCGGATTTTTTTAATTAATCCCACAGGAATGTTCAAAAGAAAAAGAAATCGGAAATGGGGAAAATGATCTGCCGGCTTTGCTCTGATATTTTTTGCTTTTCCGCAAAATTCTCCTGCTCTGCATTCCTTTGACTGATGGCGCACAAAAACGTGAAATTCGCTGTCCAAACGGTCCGGAAGGTCGTTTTCCCTGAAAATGGCGTGCAGAACTGGATTTTTCCTGAAAGATGTGTATTTTATGAAAAGAGAGGGAAGGATTTTTTATGAGTTTGTTCAATCTTGTGTCGGAGTATGCTCCCGGAGGCGATCAGCCGGAGGCAATTGCAGCGCTTGTCAAGGGACTGCGCAGCGGAACCCGTTATCAGACGCTCCAGGGGGTGACCGGGTCCGGCAAGACTTTCACACTTGCCAATGTGATTGCGCAGGCGGACCGTCCCGTGCTGGTGCTTTCCCACAACAAGACGCTGGCCGCTCAGCTGTACAGTGAATTCAAATCGTTTTTTCCGGACAACGCGGTGGAATACTTCATCAGTTATTACGATTACTATCTGCCGGAGTCTTACATTCCGCAGACAGACACCTATATCGCCAAGGATGCCAGCATCAACGAGAACATTGAACGGATGCGTCTTTCCGCGACGGCATCGCTGATTGAACGGCGCGATGTCATTGTTGTCGCGAGTGTTTCCTGTATATACGGCCTGGGCGATCCCGAAGATTACGAGGCGATGAGCATCGAACTGAAGGTCGGGGCGTCACTGGACCGGAACCATTTTCTGGAACTTCTGGTCGCGATTCAGTATCTTCGGAACGATATGATGCCGGAAAAGGGCAACTTCCGCGTGCGCGGTGATTGCGTGGATGTTTTTTCCGCTCAGAAGGATGAGTTTGTCCGGGTGGAATTCTGGGGTGATACGATCGAATCCCTTTCCCGCTGCGATGTCGTGACAGGACGGGTGATCGCAAAACTTCAGAGAACCTACATCTTCCCGGCGAAGCTTTTTGTGATGCCTCAGGAAAAACTGGAGGCAGCAGCCAACTCCATTCTTGCGGAAATGCGGGAGCGGGTAAAGGAGCTGGAGTCGCAGAACAAACTGGTCGAGGCGCAGCGTCTCTTCCAGCGGGTCAATTACGACATGGAGATGATGCGCGAAATCGGCTACTGTTCCGGAATTGAAAATTATTCCCGTCATCTTTCGGGGAGAGCGCCGGGATCGCGGCCGTACTGTCTGCTCGACTTTTTCCAGAAAGACTTCATTACGATGATTGACGAGTCCCATGTCACGATTCCCCAGCTTCAGGCGATGTACCGGGCGGACCGCAGCCGGAAGGAAACTCTGGTGGAGCATGGATTCCGGCTCCCCTCGGCTCTGGACAACCGTCCGCTGAAATTCGAGGAGATCACCCGTCTGACCGGCGATACGATCTTCGTTTCTGCGACTCCGGCGGACTATGAACTGGAACTGTGCGGGGAAAATGTCGTTCAGCAGGTGGTCCGCCCGACCGGACTGCTGGATCCGGAGGTGGAGATCCGGCCCCTGGAGAATCAGGTCGACGATGTTATGGAGGAGATTCGAAAATACGCCGCCCGTGGAGCGCGGACCATCGTTACGACTCTGACCAAGAAAAGCGCGGAACGCCTCGCCGACTATTTGACCGATCTCGGGATGCGCGCGAAATATCTGCATTCGGAAATTGATGCAATCGAACGGGTCCGCATCCTTTCCGAACTGAGGGAAGGGGAGTTCGACTGCCTGATCGGAATCAATCTCCTGCGCGAAGGCATTGACCTGCCGGAAGTTACGCTGGTGGCGATTCTTGATGCCGACAAGGAAGGCTTCCTCCGTTCGGAACGTTCTCTGATTCAGGTCGCCGGAAGAGCCGCCCGGAACGCGAATGGAAAAGTCATCCTGTATGCCGATCTCGTCACGGATTCCATCCGGAAGCTGTTGTCTGTGACAGAGACGCGCCGGGCGAAGCAGATCGCCTACAACAAGGCGCATGGAATCATTCCGAAAACGATTATCAAGGCACGGCGCACCACGATCGAGGAGACTGTGATGGGGTACGCTCCGGAAAATGATCCCGGACACGACGACTCTGTCCTCACGGTTGCCGAGGCAAGGGCAAAGTACAATGCGGGCCCGTCGAAAAAGAAGATCGCTGGAAAAACTTCCGGAGAGCGTTCTCTGTCGCCGCTGGAGCTGACGGAGGTCATTTCCGAGCTCGAACGGGAAATGCTGGAAGCTGCCGAGGCTCTCGAATTCGAACGTGCCGCGGAGCTGCGCGACCGGATCAGGGCAATCGAAAAAGGCGAATTGAAAATTTGACAAACCCGTTTTCTTATGATACAGTTACTCTTCTGAATTTTTTTTCCGGGAGCCGAGAGATGAAATTTTTGCTGCTGTTTTGTTCATTGTTCGTCTGCCTGGTCCTGACCGCCCAGCAGGGCCGGATGGATCTGGGGAAGGAGTCGAAGGTGGATTCCGTGATCGCCACGGTGAACGGGGAACCGATCACTCTGCTGGATGTCATTCTGGAAAGCGGACAGGATGAGGCGCGACTCGCCGCCATGTTTACAGGAGAGCGCCTCTATGCGGAGACGGCAAAGGTCCGCAAGACAATTGTCGACGACCTTGTAATCCGCAAACTGATTTATGAAAAATACAAGGCAAAACCGTTTGACATTCAGCCGCAGCATGTCGAGGATATGGTGGACTCGCTCGCTCTCTCCATGGGGGACGGTACGCGGGAGAGTCTGGAACGGAAAGCGAAGGCCTACGGTTCCAACATGGATGAAATCCGGAAAAAAGCCAGAGAGAGAATTGCCGTCGACGTGCTGCTGATGCAGAATTGCGACCGGAGAGTCTTCATTACGCCGCGCGAAGTTTATGAAGCGTATCAGAAACAGCCGGAAAAATGGACTCGTCCGCCCACGGTTGATCTTCAGTTGATTCTCATCCGCCGGGGAACCGGCAATCCAAAGGAAACCGCGGACAATATCGCATCCATGCTGCGGAATGCCGATGAACGGATCTTCGCCAGAATTGCCGTTGAAAATTCGGAGGGGCCGAATGCTTCGAAAGGCGGACATGTCGGCAAAATCGAGATGAACAAGCTTCGTCCCGAATTCCTTGCCGTTCTGAAAAATGCCGGAGAGAATGACATCAAAGGACCGGTTGAAACGCCGGAAGGTTTCTACTTCATCCGTGTCAACGGAATTTCCAAGGAGCGGAAACTCCCCTTTGACAAGGTTTCGAAAGAGATTCACGACTCTCTCCGGCGTGCCGCTTTGGAAAAAAAACGCAATGAATACAAGGCTCAGCTGCTCAGCGAAGCCGTTGTGCGTTATTTCTTCTGATGAAAAAAACGGACGGATCTGCTCCGTCCGTCCTTTCTGCTGTTATTTATTTTTCCGATAGATGGAGCTTGGCCTGTATCCGTCGCCCGGACGGAACCCGCCGCTGCGGAAGCTGTTGCTCGGTTTGTATCCATCCCCTGGACGAGGTCCCGCTCCGGGAGCGTTGGGCGAGTTGAAATTGTCGCTCGGCTTGTATCCGTCACCCGGACGGAACGCGTCGCCCGGACGATGTGTCTGACCAGCCCGGACAAAATCGGTTGGACGATAGCGATCGTCGCGCTGGGGCGGACGCGGGGTGACCGCCTGACCGTTCGGACGGAGCAAGGGACGTCCGGGCGAGGGCATCGGTTTCGGTTTATCCGCAGGCCTGACCGGTTTCGGCGGTTCGGGTCTCGGGGGTCTGACCGGTTTCGGCGGTTCGGGTCTCGGGGGTCTGACCGGTTTCGGCGGTTCGGGTCTCGGAGGCCTGACCGGTTTCGGCGGTTCGGGTCTCGGGGGTCTCGGCCATGGTGG
>CALXMJ010000010.1 GCA_944389445.1 uncultured Victivallales bacterium
GGTCAACCCAAGGTTTTCCCCCTGGACCCCCTCATCCTGTTCGGCGATTCCACGTTGCGCGACAAAAAAGGAGCAGGGAGTGCAGAGGGCGAACCATCGGTTTGCCCTTTGCCCGGCAGGTGCCGGAAAAGGAGTAAGCCGGAATTTGAAATTCCGGCGCAGGGTGCAGGGCCGTCGGTCCTGCCGAGGGGTGTTGGGGGCGAGAAGCCACCAACATCAACTCGTCAATAAGAAGAAAAATTCCTTTGCAAGCCTGTATTTTTTTCCTGTATGATGTATAATATTCAGAAAAACATCTGCAAGACAAAGGGGAAAAATATGAAACTGTTTTCCGGTCAGAAATTAAGCATCTGTTTTCCGATCTGGCTTCTGCACGATACTCCGTCCGGAGGAGCGTATCATGATCTGAAGCGCTGTCTTCAGGAAACGGCGGAACGGGGATTCAACTGTATCCGCTTCGATGACGGGGCTGGAATTCTGCATACATGCGGCGGAACGCGCAGAGGTGCGGTCGTGGTCCGGTCTCCGTTTCAGGAATACGGGAAAGCGCTGCGTCAGCTGGACTGCACCGGGGGAGAGGGAAAAGTCGATCGTCTCCAGCGCCTTCTGGATACTCTGGAATATGCGGAGCAGTTCGGTCTTTCCGTCATACTCTCCTCCTGGTATTATCTGCACACCTGCTGGTACTGCGATGAAGATTTGAATGAAGAGCTTCATGCGATACCTCCGCACGAGCGCTTTCATTATTTTGCGGAACAGCTGGACCATCTTCTCTGTGAGATCAAACGTGCCGGACTTGAAAAACGTATTGCATTTGCGGAAATCTTCAATGAAGCGGACGGTTTGAATTTCATCAACGGTTATGGTGCGCGGAATCATCTTTCCGTGGAAGAACGCCGGAGATTCCGGGAAGATCATGAAAAAGCGCTTGCCGGTCTGCGAGCCCGTCATCCCGATCTTCTGTTTGCCTACGACACCTACACAGCCTGGACCGATCCGGAACAGATGCCGCGCAATCTGCAAGTCTGGAACTTTCACAATTATTTTCTCTGGGGAATTTACTCTTTTCTGGAACAGCGGCTTCTTCAGGAGGGAACGAATGTCGATGATCCTGCCGAATCGGCAACCGCGCGCCGGTTCATGAAGGAGAATCCCGTTTCGCTCGACATGATCCGGGCTGTCCGCGCGGGAAAAACTCCGGCACCGGAAGACTGGATTCGAAGAGTCTGGCTGTACAGCAATCTGGATCCGCGGAAACTTCCGGAAATGGATGCGCTGTTCGAAGAAGAACTTGCGAAAAAAGAGGAATCATTCAAACGGGATCTGCGTGAGTCTCTCCGTTATGTTCAAAACCTGCATCAGCGGATCTGTCCGGATGCACCGCTTGTAGTCGGAGAAGGAGTCTCTTATATCGGACATAAAGAGCTTCTTTGCGAAGAACACTCCGCCAGATACTGGAGGATGCTGGAATATATGGTCCGACAATACCGGGAAGCGGGCATTTCCGGATGCGTTCTGCGGACCTGCTGCGGACCGGAGGACCCCTGCTGGAACCGGAATGCGGAACAGCTGCTCCGGCTCAATCGGCTTTTTCAGAAGGAGTGAACCTCTCCCGAGGAAATATCCAATCCGGGGAAACATAACGTTCTATTTTTTTCTGGAATGAGGTCCGTGCTTTCCGCGAATCCGCATTCAAGGGATTCCATGACGGGCGGCGGCACAGATACTCATTCCAAAAAGAGCAGATGGAATCCGTAAGGAATGCACGCCCGGCTCCTGAGCGGCGCGAAATTTTCGTCCTTTCACTCCCGGATCAGCTCAAAATAAATGCTTTTTGCATCTTTTCCAATTGAAAAACGCTCATTGTCTCCAGTTCTCTGAACGGGCAGTTCGCGCAAACGCCGTCCTGTCGATGGTTCAAGGACAAAACATTTCAACTGCTTCCCCGGGACTTTTTTCATCCTGATTTCCGCTGTAACCGGCCGAGTCAAAGCCGGTCCGAGTCCCCACTCATTATGGACATTGCCCTTGATTTGCGCACCCTTGTTCCGGGAATCTCCTGCGAAAGTCATAAGAATCCGCGCCGATCCGATCAGGGATTTTCCATCGAGGCCGGTAAAAGTCATGGAAGCGAAAGTCTCCTCCGAACGCACTTCCGCATGTTGGAGTTTCCGTTCGCCCCTGCCCATGGAGGAAAGATCGCCGCAGGCAAAAGCGGAACGGTCCGAATCGGCAATCACAAGAGCAGGTTCCAGGAAGCGTTTCAGTTCTCCTCCCCCGGAAATCCGGATATTCGCATCCGGACTTTTTACACCGAAACGCCCACAGACTTCCTTAAGAACAGTGTCGCGGTCGCGGCTGGAGAACGGCCACGGAGCGGAATTGTCAAATCGGAGACTGACCCGCGCCATCGCGGTCAGCGCACTGTACTGTTCGTGCTGGCGGCGATGGTCGAAGATATCGCTCTCCTCCTTTTACAGACTTTGACTGGTACACCGCATCGGTCTGCTTTCTCCGGAAGTCCGCATGAAACATATCCGAATTGCAAATGTCCCGGATCCGAAACCGGCAGAAGGGAAAATCATCAGTTCCTCAGAGAAGATCCATCTGAATCCCGATCTGGAGTTCAAGGTTGTAACCCCGAAAAGTGTCTGTATTTCCACTGACCGGAAAAGCTCTGTTGCGAGTTTCCTCTCTTTCCAGAACGAAAACAGGTTCCAGACATCTCCGTCCATTCTCTTGACAATAAACCTATCGAAGCCTCATCGTCGCTCCTCTTTTTCCATCTGACCGATGTCAAAAACAGTTCCGAAAAGTTCACATCGCCGGAAATGCCCATCTGCTTCATTACGGCAAAAGACCCATTCTTCAGAGAATGGGGAAGACGGCTGTAACTCTTCGTTCGCCACGGGGGAATGGACGGTCAGCTCCCTGAATCCGGCCGGAGGAATCAAACGGAAATGGTCCGCCTCTTATCAAAACGGGAATCCGCATTTCTCTCCGAATACAAAGGAAGCGCTGGTCTATCTGATTGCAAAAAAAACCGAGAGAAAGAAAATGCTCTTCGCAAGCAGAAAACGTTCTCCCGATCAGAAACGGATGGAAAACGATCTTAACGATTCCGTATGACGTGAAGATTATTCCGCAACCCTTTCAGCAGGGCTTTTTTACGGGCAGTCTCTGTTTTTGCCGGCTTCATTTTTGCGTTGCCGATTCCATGAGCTTCATATTCCACAT
Source organism: uncultured Victivallales bacterium (assembly GCA_944389445.1). Classification (GTDB taxonomy): domain Bacteria; phylum Verrucomicrobiota; class Lentisphaeria; order Victivallales; family UBA1829; genus UBA1829. The sequence continues at coordinate 3,238 of CALXMJ010000010.1, forward strand.
TCCACATGGGAGCTTCCCGGAAGGCGTGATAAGACCAGTCCCATCCGTACTCATCAAAGATTTCAATGCAGTCGTTCAGATAGCGGTCTGCACCTTCGACCCATGGAACGCAGCTGAACTCTCCGATATAAATCCGGGCATTATGCTTTCTCTGGAAATCAATCACGGGTTTGAGAGCAAGCCGGATTTGTTCCTTGTCCCAGTAAACACCGTTAATGTAATTCGGATAACTCCACTTGATGCGACCGATATTTCCAACCCCGTAATGCGTCAGGGAGTGCGGAGAATAGAAATGAGGACTGTATATCACATTTTCTCCGGAATAGTACTGATAAATACTTTCCGTAATCAGAGGAGTTTTCCGATCCACTTTCCGAATGCTCTTCAGTACCTTCAGGAAAATCCGACTCCACACTTCCGGGGCAACCGAAGGTTCATTCACGATATCAAATCCGAATACAGCGGGATCTTCCCGGAAACGCATGGCAATCATCCGCCATGCTTCTTCCAGAACAGAAGAATCATAGTCTGCCGGAATCATGTTGCTGGAATATTTGCTTCTCTCCGTCAAGGGGGCGCGATGAAGATCAATCACCATGGAAATTCCATATTTTCGACAGAGGGCAAGGACTCTTTCCACAAAATCCAGTTTTTTCTTCAGTGCTTCCAAATACAATTTTCCTGAAGCGACCTCCGCAGGAGAAAAACCGCTTATCTGCATCCGCAGAAGATTCACATTCCACGATTTCAGTACACGAAACGCCTCTTCACTCAAATCGCGTCCGCTCATTACGCCGCGTCTGGCAAGGGGATTCGTTTGTTTCAGGAAACGTCCCCTGGGAATCTTCGCGGCTTCTTTATTTTCCGGAGGAATGATTTTCTGATCGGGAATCTCCTCCGCATGATAAATGCGAATGCTGTCCACCCAGAATTCACCGGCAACATCCTGAAGGCGAATATAGAGATCCAAAGAAGCGGTTTTTTCCGGAATATATTCGATCAGGACCCATGTTTTCCAGTCGAAACTGCCGAATTCATATGGCAAAGCAGACCATTTTCCGCCCTCTCCCGGAACCTGGTAATGGAACATCACCTTAGGCCCGTGATGAGCACGCGTTCCACGACGAATATTCACCCCTTTCACAACTGCCTCAACAAAAATCAATCCTTTGTACGCTGCGGGAAAAAGCGGAATTATGCAGTTCGGTGTTCCTTTCCCAGCAATTCCTTTGCAGTAGAGAGCGCCATCACCGTTGATTCCCTCGTTCTCCACCCATTGATTTCCATCTTTTAATTTTCCCATTCTCAAAGACTGAATTTCCGTCCGGGTAAAATCCATTTTCCAAATCAGTTTTCCTTTTTTATAAGCGGCGGAAAGCGGTAACGCCAGAACAAGCGCAATAAACAGAAGCAGTGTTTTTTTCATATTATTTAACCTTTCTTATCACAGGAGTTGTAAAAATGATTTGCGCCCCTTCTTCCACATTGGCAAAGCGGAATCCAGGCATCCGGAAGTTTCCGCTCTCCACGTTCGACAATCGGAATGATGTCCGGATTTTCGTTTTCTCTCCCGCTTTCAAATTCCAAACGGACAATGCGGCAAAATTCTTCCACGGTTTTATGTTTTTCTGAATCCGAACCTGCATTTTGGCATCTCTGGTACTGATAACTTCAAATTCCAGCAAATAGTTTCCCTTTTCCAGAGTTCCCTCATATACAAAATACGGTTGAATCTCCAGCAGCTGTTCCAGAACCAGACTCCCCTTCAGTAAACGAAGCTCAACACGATTCGGCTTGACCTTCCGTATTTCCACATGATCCTTCTTCGGCCAGCACCGGAAGCCGGAAACTGAAATCCCGGATTCCACTCCGGAAAGGCCCAGCACACAAAAAAGAAGAAAAGTCGCAAAAAATCTTTTTTTCATTCTTTCTCCTCTTATTTGAACGGCAACATTGCAAGATTGGAATAGCAAGAAGTCCGTTTTGCAGCCATCACAGCGGAATGTCTCATGGAGGCGGCATGACCGTCAAGGAACAGAAAATTGGACATCCCCAGATGACGGAAATCCTCCGGAGAAGCACTGTTTGTCATGTAAGGATACCGTCCGGAGCCATCCAGCCAGCTGACAAGCATCTTCCGGTGGTAATGCGACCCGGTAATCACGGGTTCGGAAAGCATGGGAATCCGCGTAGCCTGACGAAGATACGAACTCGTAATGCGGATTCCGTACTGTCCCGGGATTCCTGCTAGGGGCGAAGGAACGGCATAGGAAAGATTACAGTTCGTAGTATTGGTAACGACAGGACTTTCCTCGTTTCCCAGCGGGCCGCGAGGATCGCGCGGACAGACAAAATACCGTGCTTTCGCCGCATACGGCCGATTCACCCAGGTCACATGTTTTTTCAGAGTATAAAGGCTGAAGAGCAAGTTGGACCAGAGCCGGTCGCTGATGGATAGGGGGAATATATATTCAGGAATATACCCCGTCAACTCCCTCATATCCACGGAACTGACCAGATAATCATCGAAATCCCCGGTATATAATGCGGCCTGAAGCCCTATCTGTTTCATGTGATTGGAACAGGATATCGCATGTCCCTTTTCTCTTGCCGAATGCAATGCGGGCAGAAGCAGAGACGCCAGGATCGCAATCACGGCAATCACCACGAGAAGTTCCACAAGTGTAAATTTCACCTGTTTTCGGCATTTCATCTAAAAATCTCCTTCTTTTATTGAAACGATTTTTCAAGAAAACGACTTCCGATCCCGATCCCCGTCCCCCAGCGGATCTTCGACTCGAACGACTGCGGCTCCAATGCCGCCACAAGCGTGTGCATCCCTTGCGTCAGACGGAGATGACGACGGTACTGATTCATCGGCGCTCCTCCCAGAGCCGGACTGAAAATCACCGGATGCTCCCCGCACGGGAACGATCCGTCCGGTCTCTCCATCGCCGGAAACAGACGCTGCCTTCCGAACAGCATGTGAAGATCATCGTGCAGTTCCTTTCCGGCGGGATCCAGATAGACCTGATTCGATGTCGGACTGTTGAACATCAGCGTATATTCCCCGTCCTCCGGAATCCGGAAGCGGAACCGCAGCACTACCTGTCCACCGTTTCCGCGATACTCCTCCGGAACCGGAAGCTCACCGCAGATCGGATTGGTGCGAATCGTCCGCCACTGCTGTTCCTTCAAATCCACGCAGTACCAGTGCGGATTCTTCCGCATGGAAACCTCCACGGAGATCCGGAACGCATCGTAATCCGGCTCGGAAAACGGCGAACGTTTCACTTCCGCGGAAATGCGCTCCCGGAGCGAAAGAATCCGGTCGGTAAACGCTTCAATCGTCGAAGGGAACTCCAGACCTGTTATCACCGAACTCCGGACCACGAGGCTGTGCCCAACCGGACGGAGCCACTTTTCCGGAATGCCGTCGGGATTCAGAATTCCGAGAATTGCGCCAGCCGTCGCCGCGGTGCAGTCGGTATCCATGCCGCAGTTTGCCGCGTCGCAGATCGTTTTCCCGAAGTCGCCATCGCCGGATAAAAGCGCCAGGACCGTAAACGGAACATTGATCCGGACATCCGTCTTGAACTCCGCCGCATAACGATTAAACAGCGCATCGCGCACCGTCCGCCAGTCGCGGCTCGAATCCCAGAGCGCACATGCCATCCGGATTCCTTCCGTCAGAACGGAAGCAGGAGACAAGAAAGACAAGCCCTTTTCAATCAGCCTCCGGATGTCCGTCTCGATAAACGCAAATGATTCCAGCGCAGCGAAGAACACTTCCGCTTCGATACCGTCCCCGGCGTGGTCAATGCAGGCATCCTCCCAGGCGAACCGGACCGCAAGATCGGGCTCCCCCGGAGCGAGACATGCCCAGAGCTCGCTCCGGATCGCCGCCCCCATGCCGTTGATGTAATAATTATCGTATGATCCCGACCACGGCGGCCGGATCCCCAGCGACAGATTCCGCAAAGCCACCGCATATTCATCGCAATGGAAATTCATGTGCTTCCGCCAGATGTCCGCAAGAACCTCGCGATTGACCTCCGGATTCGCCATTCCGTCGAGCGCGGCAACATACATCGCCTGAAGCTCAAGATCGTCGTTCGGCAG
>CALXMJ010000011.1 GCA_944389445.1 uncultured Victivallales bacterium
CTGACAAACGTTCTGTTCGCGGGCATCGGCGGACAGGGGATCATCAAGGCCTCCGACATGCTGACGGAAGCCGCCTTCCGGATGAATTACGATGTGAAGAAAAGCGAACTCCACGGCATGAGCCAGCGCGGAGGCTCGGTTTCGAGCGATGTGCGCTTCGGGGAGAAGGTCTTCAGCCCGATGATTCCCGAGGGGGAGGCGGATTATCTGGTCGCGGGCTCCGAGGATCAGATCGAAGTCAATGAAAAGTATCTCAAAAAGGATGCGGTCATCATCCGCCCTTCCGACATCGACGGGGAGGATGCGAAATCCAGAATGCTGAATATCGCCATGCTCGGACGGCTCAACCGGTATCTCAAGTTCCCCGAGGAGCTCTGGATCACGCTGATCCGCGAGTCTTTCAAGGGGGAGACCGCCGAACAGAATATCGCCGCCTTCAAACGGGCGCAGGGATGAAAGAGCAGATACAACAGAGGGGCTGAAAAGATGTCACAATACAAACGAATGGAAAATCCGATGTTCAATCCGGTCAGCGCGCCGGATTATCTGCCGCCGGAAAAACTCCGCGAACTGCAGACCGAGCGTTTCGCGTTCATCATCCGCCGCGCCTACGAGAACGTGCCGTTCTACCGGAAACGCATGGATGACAAGAACGTGAAGCCGGAGGACTTCCGGACACTCGACGATGTGAAGAAACTTCCCTTCACGATCAAGGCGGATCTGCGCGACACCTATCCCTTCGGGCTCTTTGCCAGCCCCCTCAAGGACATTGTCCGCCTGCACGCCTCCAGCGGCACGACCGGCAAGCCGATCGTGGTCGCCTACACGAAGAGCGATCTTGACGTGTGGCAGGAGACGATGATGCGCACGATGGCGGCGGCGGGCGTCTCCAAGGACGACATCGTGCAGGTGGCGTTCGGCTACGGGCTCTTCACCGGCGGACTCGGCGCGCATTACGGCGCCGAAGGGCTCGGCGCGACCGTGATCCCGGCGTCCGGCGGCAACACCGAGCGACAGATCATGCTGATGAAGGACTTCGGCGTGACCGCGGTCGCCTGCACCCCGAGCTATTTCGTGCACATCATCGAAGTCGCCGGAAAGATGGGCGTGGATCTCCACAAGCTCCCGCTCCGGCGCGGCATGTTCGGCGCGGAACCCTGGACCGAGGAGATGCGCCGTCACATCGAGGAGAGCGCGGGAATCAGGGCGTTCGACATCTACGGCCTTTCCGAAATCACCGGCCCGGGCGTCGGCGCGGCGTGCGAGTGCCAGTGCGGACTCCACATTTTCGAGGATCACTACTATCCGGAGATCATCGACCCCGACACGCTGGAGGTCCTGCCGGACGGACAGGAGGGCGAGTTGGTGCTGAGCACCCTCTCCAAGATGGCGATGCCGATGATCTGCTACCGGACGCGCGACCTGACCAGCATCATGACCGAGCGTTGCGCCTGCGGACGGACGATCCGGCGGATCAGCAAGATTTCGCACCGCAGCGACGACATGTTCATCATCCGCGGCGTCAACGTATTTCCGTCGCAGATCGAAACGGCGATCCTCAACGAGGAGAAGAACCTGCCGCACTATCAGATCATCCTCACGCGCAGCCACGGACTCGACAATGTCGAGGTCGACATCGAAATGACGCAGGAGATGTTCAGCGACAAGGTGAGCGCGATCGAATCGCTGACCGCGCGCTTCTCCCATGCGATTGAAAAGGTTCTCGGCATCCGCGTCGCGGTCAAGATGCTGCCGCCGAACTCCATTCCGAGGAGCGAGGGCAAGGCGAAACGCGTCATCGACCGTCGCGGCAACAATTAAACGGGAAAGGATTCTTCAGAATGAAACTCAACCAGCTCTCCATCTTTGCGGAAAACAAGCCGGGCTCGCTGAACAGAATCTGCGGCATCCTGGCGGAAAACAACATCGACATTCTGACGCTCTCCCTTGCGGATACCACGGATTTCGGCATTCTCCGGATCATCACGAAGGACTGGGAAAAGGCGCGGGACGTCCTCACGGAAAACCGGATCATCGTCCGCGTGACCGACGTGGTCGCCGTCGAGGTGCCGAACCGTCCCGGCGGCATGTGTTCGATTCTCGACACGCTCAGCAAATATTCGATCAACGTGGAATACATGTATGCGTTTGCGGCGACGAAGGCGGCGATCATCATTCTCCGTGTCGACGCGCCCGACATGGCGATTGAGAAACTCAAGGCGGACGGTTCCGTTAAATTCGTCCGTCCCGAGGACATCTTTCCGCAGTAACCGTTTTATGCATTTTCCCTAAAAAAAAGACCGGCATTGCCCGCCGGTCTTTTTTGGTTTCTGCCAGATTATTAAAAAAATAGTTCCATAGTGCGATGCTTTGCTTCGCCAAAATAGCTTCGTGCTCTCAAGTCTGCCCTTCCGCAGTCCAGCTGCGTAAGCTGGTCGCCGCAGGCGAAATCCCCGATACGAGCGTGTGCTCTGCACCGTGGTTGTTCATTGCAGTGTCTTTTTCCCCATTCCGAAATGCAGTGCATGAAGCGGTTTATCGATCAGCGGGGGAAATTGACGGAAAAAATCCTTGTCCGCGTCCAGATTCAGGGAAACGTTGTTTCCGCGGCATTGCAGAGAGACGATCCGTTTTCCGGAAGAAAGGTCATATACGGCAAACGGTTCCTTCTGATTCAGCGGAATGCGCTTTTCTTTCAGAAGTGCCTGCAGTTCCGCCTGCACCATGCCGAAGAAATAAAAAACAGGCTCATTCTTCTCCATGCGCGCGAACAGCACATTCTCCCCCGACAGCGTTTGTTCGCGGGCGATGATGCGGAGCCCTTCAAAGGGCGTTTCCGGGAACGATTCCAACGCCTGTTTCAGCGCCGGAACCGCGTTCGGTTCCAGTCCGAAAACGACCTTGGCAAGAGGCCGTTTTTCCGTCGCGGATGGATCTGCACGGAATGCAAGTGCCGCGGTGATTCTGCCGCTGGAACCGTTGATGAGATTTGTGCGCAGGGTTTCCTGCTTTCTGTCTCCATTGCGGAATCGCGGCAGCAGCTGAATGAGACGGGCCCGGAATGCGCGGTCCGCCGGAATGTTCAGCACAAAAAGTTCCCGTGCTTCGGCAAAAGCGGAAACCGCGGGCAGAGGAGTCGAACCTGCCAGATAGCTCGGCAGCGGACTGCCAGGGTAAAGTGTCCCCGTGAGTCTCAGCGCAATCCGGTTCTGCCGCGGCATTCCGAGCGTCAAAGTCAGATCCCGGAAGGAGGAGAGAAAATCGTCCGCCGCCTTCGGAACGGCGCGGGCGTTTTCCGAGGCAAGGGAGGCCAGCGTGAACTGCCGGCGCAGAAGAGCCGGAGCTGCATGGATTTCCACTGCGGCCGCCTGATCTGCTTCCGGTGTGAACGGTTTCGGCGAAACATTCCCCATAGC
>CALXMJ010000012.1 GCA_944389445.1 uncultured Victivallales bacterium
GGCGACACGCTGCCGGAAAAGGTGGACCGCACCGTCATGCTCCGGGGCGATATGCTTGTTCCGGGATTTGCCGATATTCACACCCACGGACGCGGTGGGCAGGACTTCTGTTATGGAACGGAAAACGCCATTAAAACCATTGCGGAAGGAAAACTGAAAGAGGGGGTCACGACCCTTCTTCCGAGCACGTCAACCCAGAGCGAGGAGGTGCTTGCGGCAGCTTTGCGTTCCGCCGCCGACTATGTGAAAACCTGCAACAGGGGATGCAAACTGCCGGGCGTTCATCTGGAAGGCGTATTCATCAACAAGGATTGTCTCGGAGCGCAGAATCCGGCATTTCTGCGCCGCCCGGATATCAATGAGGTGAAGCGTCTGAATAAAATTTTTCCCGTGCTGAAAGTCTCCTTTGCCGTGGAGCTTCCGGGGGCGGTCGAGTTCACGGCGGATCTGCTGGAACTCGGCATTACGCCTTCCTGTGTGCACAGCGCGGCGACTTATGCGCAGTTCAAGGAGGCGTATGAGCACGGGCTGCGGAACCTGACCCATTTCTGCAATCAGATGACTCCGCTGAAACACCGGGAGATCGGACTGGTCGGCGCGGGACTCCTGCATGAGGATGTCTATGTCGAGATGATCTGCGACTGTCTCCATCTCTGCCCGGACATGATTAATCTGGTGTTCTCCATCAAGAACATGGAAAAGATCATGCTGGTGACCGATTCGGTTTCCGCTTCCGGAATGCCCGACGGCGAATATGAACTTGCCGGTCTTCCGACCCTCCTGAAAAACGGAGCGGTCCGCCTGAAGAACAATCCGGAAGCCCTCGCGGGAAGCGCTCTGAGCATGAACGTTGCCTTGCGGAACGTCTATGAAGTGACCGGATATCCTTTGAAGGAACTGATTAAGACAACCTCCTGGAATCAGGCGCAGTCGCTCGGATTGACCGGCATCGGAAGAATTCAGCCGGGATATGCCGCCGACCTTGTGGTGATGTCCGGTGACTTCGACGTGGAACGGGTCTTCGTCGATGGCGAGGAACGTTTTTCCGCCGAGTAACTCCGGTTCCATACTCTCCCGATGAATCCGAGCATAAAAAAGCCGGGATTTTTCCCGGCTTTTTCGTTTCTGCAGAACCCGATCAGAAATTGGTGACTTTGATGCCAAGTTCCTTGCGGGTCTTTTCGATCTGAGCCTTGAGGATTTCCTCGGTCTTTTTGGCTTTCAGATAGTTCTTGATGTCGCCTTTGACCTTGGTCAGCGGTTCGTATCCCGCGGCGGTTCTGTCGGTCAGCTTGATGATGTGATAGCCGAACTGGGTCTTGACGATATCAGACATTTCCCCTTTCTTCAGGGCGAATGCCGCCTTGTCGAATTCCGGAACCATCATGCCGCGTTTGAATTTTCCAAGCGATCCCTTGGCGGATTTGCCGGAGGGACAGGCGGATTCCTTTTCAGCCAGAGCACCGAAATCGGCTCCCTGCTTCAGCTTCGCCTGAATGGCTTTGATTTTGGCAAGAGCATCCGCATCCGCCTTGGCGACCGCGGCAGCATCTTTTTCCTTTCCTGCCGGAACCTGGGGACGTATCAGAATATGGGATGCCGTGATTTCTTCCGGAACCTGGAAATTCTTCTGGTTTTCACGATAGAATTTTTCGGCATCGGCGTCGGAGACATTGCACTGCGGCTCGATTTTTTCCTTCAGATATTTGGAGAATGCCGCGCCTTTCTGCGCCATGGGATCGTTGGCGATTTCATTTTTGTAGGAATCCACCGTCTTTCCCTGAAGTTTCAGCTGGCTTTCCAGCATCTGGCGCTTGTCCTGGGGAAGCTGTTTAAGCATATTGTCAAATTCGTTTTTGACGAGCTGCGCGGAGGGTTTGTAGCCGTTCTTCTGCGCAATGCTGAAAACAAGTTCACGGTCGATCATGCCGTTGACCATCTGTTTGACGATCGGTTTGAGCTGATCGGCGGGCACCTGTGCGAGCGCATTGGCGGGAATCTGCGTGGGGAGTTCCTTGATGAAGGTCTCCTTTGTGATCTTCACACCTTTGCCTTCCGCAAGCACGTTCGGGAGGAAGGAAAGAATCTGATCCAGAGTTTTCGGAGGCGCCGGTTTCGCCGCATCCTTTTTTGCGGGAGCCGGTTTTGCCGCTTCCTTTTTTGCGGGAGCTGTTTTCGCCGCAGGGGCCTTCGGTGCCGGTTTCTGCGCGGGAGCCTGGGCGGCCACAGCGACTGCGAACGCGGGAATTGCCGCTGCAATGATGAGCTTCTTGACAATGTTCATACTTGAACCTTTCCTGTTTGCCGGTATTTTTTCCGGCGGTTTTTGATTGCAAAAGTTGATGCCGTGTATGTATCCAAAAGACATCGGGTTATTGTTTTTGTTCGATTTTCTTTTGAGATTCCATCGTATTCCGGAGGGATTTTTCCCCGTTTCCACAGAGGCGCATGTCAAGCGCCAGATCGTTGAGTGTGATTTTGTCCTCTCTTTCTTTCAGTTTTCTGACGACGGGAATCCGTTTTGCCGCGAACTCCCGGAATTTTGCATTTGCCTTGAATTTTCCGATTTTCTGATGGAATTCCGCCAGATCTTTTTCCAGAGCGGCCGAGGTCGCCGGAGAAGCAATCTTTTCGGCAAGAACTTCCAGATCGGCAAGCATGGAAATCTCGTTTGCCGCGGAGACCAGCGGCGGCAGCGGACCGATGACCCGGATGGCGTCCTGAATCGCCAGTTCGGCGCGTTTCCGGTCATTCCGGAGAAGTGCCTGTTCCGCTTCCTGAATCCGGATGTTGGCTCGCTCGATGTGTTCAAATTCGGACAGGAAGACATTGGTCGGGTCCAGCTGCTTCAGTCGTTCGATTTTGGCAAGAGCGTTCCGGTGATCCTTGCGTTGGAGACTGTCAAAAATTTCCAGAACCAGCTCGGTTCGGACGCGCGGAGGTTCCGGCGCAGGTTTGCTGCATCCGCAGAGGATGACCGCGGAAAGAATTGCGATTGTCGTAAAAAGTCGTTTCTTCATTTTTTCAATATCTTTATTTTGACCGTGGACGGCTGAATGGATTTGACTTCCAGAGCGTTTGCCGTGATCCAGCAGCCGACATCGACATTGTAGATGCCGGGCTGGTTCAGAGTGGAAATGTCGACGTATGGCTTGACATCCTCCTGCCGGAGCGCATCCACCAGGCTTTTGAGCCCGGTAACCGTGACTTCCACACGGGCTCCCGTCAGGAACTCATAGGAATTTCTCGTGTTGTCGTCGAGCACCCGCAGCGGCAGCAGAGGGAAGGTTTTCGTACTGATGTTCTTTTCGATATCAATCTGGACAAACACGTTTGCCGGACTGACTTTCAGCGTGGGCGTGGAAAGCGGTATTGCCGCATTGTAATCGAAGGACTGTGTAATGTTGCCGAGCGGAATCTGTTTGGTCTGAAGGAATTCCAGTTTGTCGAGCACAAGTTTCGGTCCCGTAACGCGGACCTCCGGAGGGGAAACGGTCGCCTTGCTGACAACATAACCAGCGGGAAGCGGTTTTTTCGTATCGAAAATCGCTTTTACTTCCACCATTTTCGAGAGAAGAATGTCGAAATCGACAGGCACAACAGCCGGATCCACGGAAAGAATCTGCACTCCAGCCGGGCCTTTCACATCTTTCGGCGTCAGAACCAGCTGGTACGGTTCGCCCGGCGTATAGGATTCCGAATTGAAAACGGGGTCGTCAATGGAAAAATCATTGTCGGAAAGATTTTTGAGGATCCGTTCCGATCCCCGGATCCGGATTTTGACATGCGGCGCCTTGCCGTCGATTTTGATGAGCGTCAGCGGTTCGGGGCCGCGCTTGAGGACAATCGAGGCTGGAATCCTGACCGTCACATTCTGGATATCGCGTTCCACCCCCATCTTGTCGGAGACCGCAATGTAAACAATCAAGGCAAGAAGAACCGACAGGAATTTCCGTACAAAATCATGACGGATGATTCCGGGCACTTTCCTCCAGATGCGTTTACGGTCAATCGGCATTTGCCATCTCCATATCCAGAACATCCATTTTTTTGCGTCCCTGCTTGTCGATGAGCGCATGAATCAGAATTTCGGAAAGCTGGTCGTGGGTCAGATGGCGTTTCAGCTCGCCGCGCATGGCGACGCTGATCGTCCCGGTTTCCTCCGAAACAATCACCACGACCGCATCGGTTTCCTCGGTTACTCCGATGGCGGCGCGGTGTCTTGTTCCGATGTTCATGTGGGCGAATTCCGGCTGCTGGGTCAGAGGCAGAATCGCATGCGCCGCTTCGATCGTGTCGCCGCGGATGATGAGAGCACCGTCATGCAGCGGAGAGTTCGGATAAAACAGCGACTGGAGAAGAAGCGAATTTACCTTGGCTTCCAGTCCCACCGCGCTGTTTTTTATGCTTGCCAGACCGATCTGCCGTTCGAATACGATCAGGGCGCCTGTTTTGCTTTTCGCCATCTGGGTGACGGCGGAAACGGTTTCCTTGATCGTTTTTTTCTGCACATCGGCATGATGTGGGAAATAGGTGCTTCCCAATTGAGCGAACGCTCTTCTCAACTCCGGCTGGAAGATCACCACGAGGGCGATGGAGGCGATGGTCCAGAAATATTCCAGCAGCCAGCTCAGCACCTCCAGTTTCAGCGTGTTGGTCAGAATCGTAAGGAAGATCAGGGCAATGACGCATCCGGCGAAAACGCTTGCACCGCGGGTGCCGCGCAGAAAATAGAGAACGCAATAGATCAGGATCGCAATGACCCCGAAATCCAGATACGGCCTCACGGTGTTGTAAATATGTAAAATGTTCTCCAGAATCGGCGATGACATTTGCGCGCTCCATTTGATTCAGAAAAATATACATCGCCTCATACAAATTGCAACAGGAAATTTGCCTGAAAACAGCGGAAAGTTCCATCAGGGACATTCTTTTCCGTTTCCTTCCCGCGGTTCCGGGGGATCATTGCGGACGGATAACCCCGTTCCCATCCTCTTCTCAGAGAGAGCACTTCCCGACTGGATGGAAACGGGGGGAGGTTTCTTTTTCGGAAAAGGAATTCCGGAGCAGATTCGTCAAAGATGCGGATCAGAGTCCCTTGATTTCCGAAAGTCCGTATCCTTTCGCCGTTCTCTGCATAAAGATCCGAACGGGGGAACCATCCTGATTCAGTTTGCAGCGGATGATGAATTGGTTTCCGGCGTTGCTGAGACATTTCACATCGGTTTCGCGGAGAGTGAGCCTGGGGCCGTTCCTTTTCAGAACATCAAGACTGCTTTCCACCGGATCGTATCCCGCTTCTGTTTTCATGATGAGGCGCTTTGCCTTGTCATGTATGAAAATCCGTTCCAGTGTGGATGTCCCCTGTTCATTGTAGATGTTTACCAGTTCCTGCGTCAGGCGGAGGATTTCCTTCCGCTGTGATCCGGCAACGGGGATTTCGCGCGTGGTATAGGGATCTTCCTTTCCGCTGCCTGCGTTGAGCCAGAAGGCGATTCCGCCGCATGCGAAGAGAACCGGGATGATGATTTTCCATTTCATAATTGTTTCTCCTGTATCAGGGGGTGGTGGTTGTGAATGTGGAATCCGGGTTGTAAAGACGGTCGTCGTCGGCATTGACTCCGAGTCCGCCCGCATGGTGAGCGATTCTGGCGTCGCCGTCGCCGCATCCGATGTATCCGGGCCGTTCCGTGCTGGCGTGTCCGTCCGCCCATGCGATGTTTGCCGTTTTGCCATGGCGGAAATGGGTGTTGCAGTTGTCAATCGTATGCAGCGGCTTGAAATCCGATTCCGAGATGCTGGTGGAACTCATGGATGCGCCTGCGGCATCGCCGTAGCTGACGATCGACGAGGGCTTTTTCAGTTTCCCCGGCCGGATCAGCGGATTCATCGACTCCATTCCCGGCATTCCGCCGCCGAGTTCCCAGCCGTGGATGTTGCTGTTGGCTCCGTAGCCGCCCGGAGGAGCGCTGTCCGCTTTGTAGCCGCCTTTGCTCATGTAGTCCTGAATCCACGGGTCGGGACAGAAGAAGATGTTGGAGGAAATCTGGCTTTGCGCCGTCTGATCCAGACCAGCTTTCTTGATGTAGGAGGTCAGATAACCGTCCTGTGTATAGTCGAATGTCCCTTTTGTAATGCCTTTCCCGAACCAGGTCGGGCCATTGGTTTTCATCATGGAGACTTTGATCGGAGCGTAGAAATCAAAGTCCGCCGCATACATCGCATCCGCCGTTCCGATCTGCTTTAGTCGCGAGAGGCAGGATGCGCCGATCCCTTTGTTTTTTGCCGAGCCCAATGCCGGAAGAAGCATCCCCGCCAGGATCGCTATGACGGCAATTACAACAAGAAGCTCTATCAATGTAAAATTTTTCCGCTTCTTTCCCTGTCTTTGTTTTGTTTCCCTGTAAATCAAGGCGTTCATTTTCTCTTTCTTCTCCTTTCGTTTGAAAAAGATATGAATTAGTCATCTCTAATTATTAGTCGGTTTCTTTCCTCCGGAGTTTTGAGGGGAGGGGAAGATGCCGTTTTTTATTTGTGTATGGTATTATAGCACAACCTGAGGAAATGTCAAACAATGAAATTAGTTTTATCTAATTATTTTTTTCAGGTTCGCTTTTGTTGCTGCGGCGGGTATGGCGGAGAGAGGGAGAATTTTATTTTTTATTAGTTATTTCTAATTTTCGATTTGAAAATATTCTGTTTTATAGATATATTAAGGTAGAGAAAACACCAAAGTCAAACACAGTATCCACGCAACGCAAGGAGTCCGTTATCGAAGAAACAGAAATTTTTTTATACAGGGAGTTAGATAACTCTAACTTGGTTTTATGTTTTTCTCCGGAAGCGCAAAGAGCTTCGGGGAAAGTAGAAGAAACGAATGGAAAAGGAAATGGGCGGATTTATTTTACTGATACTGTTTGCCGCATGGCTGCAGAGCATGTTCAAACTGACTCTGCTTCCGCGTTGGATCCGCTGGATCATTCTTGCGGCGGCAATGCTTCCCGTATTCTTTTTCAAGGATCGTCTTGCCTCCTGCAATCTGCAGATGATTGAGGAGTTTCTTGCGAACGGCGACAATCTGCGGGATTTGTGCGCACTGGTGGTGATACAGGAGCTTCTTGCTCTGGTGATCGGGTTATCCCTTCTGAAGGAACGGGAGCTGGGAATCCGGGTTCACAAGTGGAAACATCTTGCGCTTCTTCCTTCACTTCTGCTGCCGGTTGGCGCGATGTATGCGGAGGCGGTTGCCTTCAATACGATTCTGCGGTACAGCTTTACACAGATCATGTGGGGAGTCGGAGTGCTTCTTGTTCTGTTTTCCGCAGCGGGCTGCGAGCTTTTCGCATGGCTGAGACGGACGATGCTTGACAAGATCAGTGCGACGATGACCGCAACCTGGATGCTTCTTCTTCTGGCGGTATTCCTGCCGTCTGCGGTGGAAGGGAGGCTTTCTCCGGGGGAGGGCCTTCCGACGGAGAACTGGCCGAGGAATCTCGGCATTCTGGCAATTCTCGTACTTCTGACGGCGCTTTCCGCCGCCGGATCTCAACTTTACAGAAACTATAAGGAAAAAAAGGAAAAATGCGTTATATCACAGAGATTCTGAATTGGGTTTCCGCAAGTTTCATGCTTCCGGATATTGTGCTGCTTCTTGCGGCGATGATTTTTGCACTGGTCGAACTGGGGGGCTTTTGTTCAACCTATCTGATGCTTCTCCGGCAGCGGCGGAAGCGCGAGGAAATTATGAATGATCTCCGGGCGGAAAGAGAACTGAGCGCGGAGTCTCTCGGACACGGAGTGTTTGCGCGTCATCTCTCCGAACTGATCGCATTGAAATGGGATCCGATCCATTGCGAGAAACGGATTTTTGATTTTTCCCAGAAATACGAGCATGAACTGGAACGGGCGCGCTTCATGATGAAGATCGGCCCGATGCTCGGACTGATGGGAACCTTGATTCCGATGGGACCGGCGCTAGCCGGACTTGCTTCCGGAGACATCGGTTCCATGGCGTATAACATGCAGATCGCCTTCGGAACGACGGTGGTCGGTATTTTCATTGCCGGAGTCGGACTGCTTCTTTATTCTGTGAAACGTCACTGGTTCGCGGATGAAATTTCCGGACTTCAGTACGCTCTGGATCTCAAACGCAGAAAGGAGGAGCGGAATCATGCGGAAACTGCGGCGGTATGACCGCTTCCTGACGGAAGAGGACTGCGATCCTCTGACTGGTCTCATCAATCTTTTTGATGCTGCAATGGTCTTTGCCGTGGCGCTGATGGTTGCGTTCGTGATCCACAGCCGCATGACGGAATTCCTGACCGCGCAGGATGTCACTTATGTGAAGAACGCGGGCAAGCCGGATATGGAGATCATCGTCAAAAAGCAGAACAAGGTGACTCGATACAAATCGGAAAAAACGACGGGATCAGGGCGCGGGCAACGGGTCGGCATCGCTTACCGGCTCGAAAACGGGGAGGTCATTTACGTTCCTGAAAACGAGGGGAAATAAGACAGGGTGACTGATGCGCTTGGCCCCGAAAACTGGACAACTTGACTTGGTGTAAAATGCCCGTTAAATTAACCTGAAAAGGGCGGATGTTTTTACTGATTCATTCAGCGCTCCAATATCGGACGCCGGATGAAGTCTATTTCGGAACTTGCAATCGTCAAACAATGGGATATAGTAAACCAAGGGCCTTTACACCAATCATTCAATAAAAGTTGTCCAACCTAGGGGAGAAGCGCACAGACTCTAGCGGGAGAAGCGCAGTCATTTCTCTTCAGCTTGATTTAGAATAGAGGGATTATTTTGGGAATCGGTGTATTTCATAATGGTTTCCATTAACATTTTAGGGGTCAAAGGAACCTGTGAGAAGAAAGGTATTGAGATAACTTTGTCTTCATTATTCAAAACGAGAATT
>CALXMJ010000013.1 GCA_944389445.1 uncultured Victivallales bacterium
GCGTATACCTATCACAAAAAATCGCAGATTCTTTCCTGTCATCTCTGCGGCGCGATGATCACGGCATACCAGAAATGCCCCTCCTGCGGGACCGACAAGATCCGCTATTCCGGCGCGGGCACCGAACGGATCGAAAGCATTGCCGCCGCGGCATTCAAAGGAGCGCGGATCGCCCGGATGGATTCCGACTCCATGACGCGGCCGAGTCTCTATGAAGAGATTCTCGGCAAGTTCCGGCGCGGAGAAATCGACATTCTGATCGGAACGCAGATGATCGCCAAAGGACTCGATTTTCCGAATGTGACATTTGTCGGAGTCATCAATGCGGACATGGGCCTTTTCCTTCCGGACTTCCGCGCCTCGGAACGCACGTTTCAGCTTCTGACCCAGGTTGCCGGACGCGCCGGACGCGGTGAACACCGCGGCGAGGTGCTGATCCAGACCTGCAATCCCTTCAATCCGGCCATCATCGCCGCCGCCGATCACGACTGCGACACCTTCTATGCCGAAGAACTCCCCGTCCGCGAGGAACTTCATTTTCCTCCCTACGGTCACATGCTGACCCTTCACTTTTCCGGTGAAAATGAAGAACGGATTCAGCATTATGCCGCCGAACTCATGGCAAAGCTCCAGCCGTATCTGGATCCGGAAACGATCGTCTCCGATCCGGTTCCCGCCCCGATCGAACGCGTCAAGGGAAAGTTCCGCTACATGGCGGCGTTCCGAGGCGGAAAACTCGGAAAATTGAAACAGTTCCTGCGCGCCGAAACCTGCTGGAACCAGCCGCGCGATCTTCAGGTGCATCTGGATGTGGACCCCGTTTCCATGCTGTGAGGCAAATGCCGTTTTACAATGTTTTTACAATCGTTTTACATTGGTTTGACAACAATCCCCGATTCTGAAGTATAATATTCTCAAACCAACCAGAGAAAGGGACATGTCATGAAACACACAACAGGAATCCTCTCCGCCGGATTCGCTCTCGCGCTTCTGCTTGGCACAGGCGCACAGGCGAACGCAAACGTCACGACCGTAACCCTCCGCGCCGAGCCGGAAAAAAACATTCTGCTCTCGGGAGTCGGTCAGGACGCCATGATCAAAATCTCGATTGAAACCTCCGCTGCCGCAAAAGAACAGAAAAGCCGGGTGAACCTCTGCATTGCACTCGACCGCTCAGGCTCCATGCACGTAATGAACAAGATTGAGAATGCGCGGGCGGCGGCAGTGGCGGCGCTCAACATGCTCGGAGAAAACGACCGCTTCTCGCTGGTGACGTATGACAGCCGGGCGCGGGTGCTGATCCCCTCGACCCGCGTCACGGATGCGAACCGCCGGGAGCTGACCGAAAAGATCAACGCGGTAACGCCGGGCGGCTCGACCGCACTGTTCGCCGGAGTCTCGCTTGCGGCAAATGAAATCGCAAAATGCAGAGAAGCCGGATTCGTCAACCGGATCGTCCTGCTTTCGGACGGACAGGCGAATGTGGGGCCCTCCTCCGCGCAGGAACTCGGAAGACTCGGACGGGGACTGGTCAAGGAAGGCGTTTCCGTCAGCACGGTCGGAGTCGGCAGCGACTACAACGAAAACCTGATGACCGCCCTCGCCCAGAACTCCGACGGCAACTTCTATTTTGTCGAAAACAGCCGCGATCTCTCCCTGATCTTTGAAAAGGAACTCGGAAGCGCTCTTGCGGTCGCGGCGAAAGATGTCCGTCTCCGGATCGTCTGTCCTCCGGGAATCACGCCGAAAGGGATTCTCGGACACGAATGCCGCATCCACGGTCAGGAGATCGAGCTTGATTTCAACCAGATCTACGCGGGCCACTCCAAAGTGCTGATCCTCCAGGTCGGGCTCCCCGCGGCGGAAAACGGCGCGGAAAAAACCATCGCCTCCGTCAAAATGGACTATCTGGACAACGCTCTGAAGAAAGAATTCTCGGCAAACAGAAGCGTCCGGCTGGCGTTTGCCTCCGATCAGAGCAAAGTCAAAGGCAGTCTGAACAAGGCGGTCAGCGCCGATGTCGCACTTCAGCAGAGTGCTCTCCTGCGCGAACAGGCGCTTGCGGAAGCGGATAAAGGCAACTTCTCTTCCAGCCGGAAAATCATGGAGTCCGCCGGCACTCTTCTCCGGAAGAACGCGGCAATCACCAACGCGCCCGCCGTGCAGAAAGAAGCGGACATCGCCGCTGAAGAAATCAGAAAACTCGACAAAGCCAAGTCCGCGCCCTCCAGTTACAGCCGAGTCCGCAAGGAAATCATCGGCAACAGCTTCCAGATCAGAAACAGTCAGTTGTTCAAACAGAAATGATTGAAAAAACGGAACAGAAGAGTATAGTAGCTCCTCATGAAATGGAAACTGGAACATACGATTCTGCTTCTCTTCCTCTGCGCGGGGACGGCAGCCGCCGTCCTCGGCGTTTTCGCGTTCCGTCTGGCGCGCCATGAGGCGGAGTTTCAGAAACAGCAGATGGCGAATCTGCTCCGGAGCGAATGCAAAGTCTTTGCGGAGCGCTGCCGTGACACGCTGGAATCCATCAAAAGGGAGCTGATCCGGAAAGCCGCCGGAACCGGACCGGAGATCCGGGCGATCGACCGCGCCGTCCGGACCGAACCGCTCTTTGCCGAAGGCTTCTTCACCACAGCCGACGGGCTCCTCCGTTATCCGGCCCCCGGCTCCGCATTCGCACGCCGCTATGAGGAACTTTTCACCGGAATGATCAGCGCGCGCCATGCGGAATCCGAACTGTTCGCCAACATTGTCGTGCCAGCGGACCGCGCGGTGTATCTCTCTTCGCGGACACTCGCAAAACGCGACGATTCCAGCCGCATCCTGCCGATCCTCCCCGCATCTCCGCTCAAACAGAAAACCGCGCCGGAAAAATCCGCCGGGAAAAAACTGGAACGTCAGGAAAGATCCGCCGTTCGTCAAAACGCCACTCCTCCCAAAAGCCTCCCCGCCCCTGCCGCACTGAAACAGATGCAGTCCTCACGGCAATCCACCCTGAACGAAGTTGCGGCGGCAAAATCCCCGGCTGCCTCAGAAGCGGACCGGAGCCCCGCAATGATCCGCCGTTTCGAAGCCATCATCCGCAACCGGAACTCCGGCTACATTCCGTGGTACAACGGGAACCGCTTCACTCCGCTTGTCTGGGCAAGAAGCGGAACGGCATCCGGAGGAGCCGTCTGCGGATTCGAACTCGAAACGACCATGCTGCTTGCCAAACTGATCCCTCTGTTTCCCGATCACCTGCCGCCCTATTTCCGGATCGAATTCCTTGATGCGAAAGACAAGCTCATTCACTCCTCAGGAGGCGAACGGCAGGGAAATACGGAAGCCGCACTCATCATGCCGTTCTCGGAACAGCTTCTGCCGAACTATCAGATCCGCGCGTATCTGCTGACGGATCATCTGCCGCGGAACTCTTTCCACTCGATTCTCTGGATGCAGCTTGCATCGCTCTGCCTGATCATCCTGCTTGCCGGGGGAATCGCCCTTTTTCTGATCCGGAAACAGGCGGGACTTGCGCGGCAGAAGACCAACTTCGTCTCGCAGGTTTCCCACGAACTGAAAACGCCGCTGACCAGCATCCGCATGTATTCGGAACTGCTGAAGAAACACGCATCCGCCTTGACCGATGAGAAACGGAACCGCTATCTGAACGTGATCCGGGAGGAAAGCGAACGGCTGACCCGTCTTGTGGACAACGTTCTCGACTTCGGACGCCTGGAGACGAACCGCCGGAAATACCATCCGCAGACAATTGATCTGAACGCCTTTCTCCGGGAAGTCTGCGCAAACGCAAACGACCTTGTCAGACGCTCCGGCATGGAGATCCGGCTGACCGTGCCGGAAGAGCCGATTACGGTCTCGCTGGATCGCGACACCCTGACTCAGATTCTCCACAATCTCTTCGACAACGCATGCAAATACGCCTGCAAAGGGAAATTCATCGACGTTTCCCTCTTCCCCGCCTCCATTCTGGTTCAGGACTACGGCCCCGGAATCCCTGCCAACGCTCGAAACAAGATTTTCCGTCAGTTCTACCGGATCGACAATTCGCTTTCGGCGGAGACCTCGGGCAGCGGACTCGGACTTGCCATCTCCCGCCGTCTCCTGCGCGACCAGGGAGGCGATCTCGTTCTGGAAGTGAAAAACCACGAAGGCGCCGGATTCCGGATTCTTCTTCCCCCCCTGCGACTTCCCCTTAACGGAGCTGATGCCTTATGCCGAACTTCAAAATCCTGATCGCGGAAGACGACCGGAACATCCGGAACGGACTCCTCGACGCCCTCGAATTCGAAGGCTATACCGTCAAAGGCGCCTGCGACGGCGCCGAAGCAATCCGTCTTTACAACGAATTCCAGCCTGACCTCCTGCTGCTCGACGTCATGATGCCGCAAATCAACGGCTATGATGTCTGCCGACGAATCCGCCGGAACGATCCC
>CALXMJ010000014.1 GCA_944389445.1 uncultured Victivallales bacterium
TCAAATGATTAATTTTTAGTGATTTTTTTTTGTGGGATGTCGTACGTCGGACGATGTGTTTATTGAGCTGGTCCGATGCAGGTCACGGACCTGCACCGGGCGTTCGGCTCCTGTTTTTTTTTGAGTCACCGATCAACGGGGAAATGTGACTTCCGACAGGGAATGAGCTCCGAAGAGAAGCATGACAATACGGTCGAAGCCGAGCGCACAACCGGCGGAATCCGGAATGCCGTAGCGGATTGCTTCCAGAAATTCGGTCGCTTCCGGATACTCCGAGAGACCGTTTTCCCGGCGTTTGCGGTTGTATTTGAGGAAACGCGCCTCCTGCTCGACAGGATCGACAAGTTCGCCGTAAGCATTTGCCACTTCAACCCCATGAATGTAAATTTCCCATCGTTCCGCCAGAGTCGGATCTTCCGATTTCGGACGAGCAAACGCTCCGAAACGGATCGGGTAGTCGATGAGGACACATGGACGATCTTTCGGCAGTTTCGGCTCCACCTGTTCAACTAGAACGGTTTCAAAGAGGGCTTCTTCCTCTGCACATTGATCGGCGTCGGCATCGGCGAATTCGCGGAATGCCTTGCGGACGGGAATGATTTCCCAGTCGCAGGCGACATCGCAGACTTCGGCGGGAACATTCATTTCTTTTGCGAGAAATCGGATCAGACCGATCGTGAAATCCAGCAGTTCCCGATAGTTCGCTCCTGCCATGTACCATTCCAGCATGGTGAATTCCTGTCGATGGAGCCGTCCGTTTTCTCCGAGACGGAAACAGGGAGCAAGTTCATAAATTCGTTCCATTCCCGCCGCAAGCAGACGTTTCATCTCCAGTTCCGGCGAGGAGCGCAGAAAAAGGCCATCCTTGGTCTGTGGAGCCTCGATATATTCCTCCGCGGCGGGCGCACGGATGGCGATCGGGGTTTCGACCTCCAGAAAACGGTTCCTGCGGAAATATTCCCGGGTAAGAGAAAGGGCATTCGATCGAAACTCGAATGCCCTTGCAAGAGTGCTCAGCTGAGAAAGTGACTCAGGCTTTGTTGACGCGTTCGGCATATTCGCCAGTCCGGGTGTCGATTTTGATGGTGTCGCCCTGATTGATGAAGAGGGGAACCATGAGTTCGTAACCGTTTTCGATTTTGGCGGGCTTCATGACGTTGGAGGAAGCCGTATCGCCGCGGGCGCCCGGTTCCGTTTCGGAGATGACCGCGATGTACCAGGTGGGAAGCGTGATGTCAATCGGATTGCCGTTGAAGAAGACCGCCTGGCAGAGAGCATCTTCGACCAGGAATTTCGCCTTGTTGCCGAGGATTTCTTTCGGAATGCGGACTTCATCATAGGTTTCGGAATCGGAGAAAACGCAGTTGTCGCCTTCGTCGTAGATGAAGTGCATTTCGCGCTCTTCGAGATCCGGCTTGCCGACCTTGTCAACGGGACGGAACGTGCGGTCCATCGAAGCGCCGGTCATCAGGTTTTTAAGTTTGCAGCGATAGAGCGCCGTGCCTTTGCCGGGTTTGCAGAAATCAAAGTCGGTGATGACCCACGGATATCCGTCGATTTCGATTTTCAGTCCTTTTTTCAGATCGGATGCACTGTACATTTCCATAAGGATAACCTCGTTTGTTGTAATTTGAAATTCCGTTATTTAAACTCTGTAATATAGCATCTTTTCCGAAAAAAAGCAAGTGCCGGGCGATGATCCCGGCACCACCTGGAGTCACTTTGTCAGGACGAGGATTCCGAAATCCTTCGTTTTTTTCAGGGAAAAGGCTTCGAGCCATGCGCGCGGCCCCTTCTGCTGATCGCGGTCATTGACGCTCATGCTCCAGCCGATGCAGCTGCCGGCGGCGGGCGCGGACGGCATGTTCAGGAATTTCCACGGAACGGAAATTTCGTATTGCAGACGTGTACTGCCATCCGGCTGCTGTGTTTTTATAACTTTCAGGGGAGCGTCTTTCAGGGAAATCTGCGCGATGGGGAAGCGGGTGCTGTCGAATGTGACGGTTCGATAGACTTCTGGACCGTTCTTCGTCAATGCGAAGTCGATTTCGCTGTAGGCCACGTTCATTTTATCCTGCAGCATATTGGCCGTTTCCTTGTAGCGGACCCTTCTGGTGAAACCCATCTGGAGACTGTCTCCGTCCCAGGTCTGCCATCCGGTATGGGGCTGACAGTAGACGTTGTCCCGGACATCGACCAGGAACAGCAGTCCGGATTCGTTCCAGGCAAAGGAGATGGAGGCATTCAGATCTTTTCCGCCCTGATAAATCTTGGCTTCATCGCGGATCATGCCGGGATCGAACGGCCAGACGGGAACCCCTTTCCAGTCGGCGAGGTTTCCGTCGATCCGGATACCGGGCCGATACACGGCGGAAAGAAAATTCATTTTCTCTTTTCGCTTGAATCGGAATCCGGAATCCGTTGCAACGGTCAGTTCCAAATCGTCGTTTTTCAGCGGATTGACCTCCAGATCGTCATAGACGCAGAGAATCTCGGCGGAGCCGCCTCCCCTGATCCGGAAGCGCATCCGCTTACGTCCATCGGGATTGCCGACGATTCTCGTTTCCAGACTCCCTTCCGTTTCATTTCCGCTCAGTTCCCGCATTTTGATTTTCAGACATTTTTTCCCGTTGCGGAAATCCGGCAGAATCTCGTCGATGGCGACTGGCGGTTTGATCCGGAGCAGAAGAGTCGTTGCCGCAATGCGTTTTCCTTCGGAAATGAATTTCAGAGACAATGGCAGGTTTCCTTCCGGCAGATTTCCCGGCAGAGCGAGACGGAAAGAGTACGCGGCGGATTCCCCGGCTTTCACCTGGAATTCCTGTTTCATCTGCGGCAGTTTCCACTTCGGGTCCCCGGAGAGCAGAAGCGTTCCGTTCATGGGAACTTTTTTCGCATGGAGAGTTCCGGAAATCGTGACTGTTCTGCCGGAAATGGTACTGATTTTTGTCTGATCGGGGGAAATGGGGCGGATGGCTCCGCGTCCCCAGAGTTCCGGATCAACGTCAATGACATAAACGGGATCCTCGGTCAGAGTCAGTTTCAGGGTCCCGTCATCGGTTTTGACTTTCCGGGTATTCCCCATCATATCTCCGAGTTCGATTTCCGCCCGTCCGACGGGAATCTCCACTTCTCTTGAATTTCCGCTGTAATCCCAGAGGGCAAGGGTTGTGAAGCCGTCTCTGCGCTGATAGGCGTATCCCCAGGCGGTGTCGCCGAGCGATTCAATCGCGCCTGCGCTGGTGTGACCGTTCAGAAAATACGCCGCGGCTCCGATTGCCGGAACCAGCGGTTTTGGTGCGACTTTATCCGTTCCGAACTCCCGTTTCGGATTCAGGTTGTAGGTGTAGCCGTAGCCTGGCTCGTACCAGTAGTCATGGGAGTAGAAGACCATGTTCGATTTGAATCCTTCTCCGAGAAGGATCAGATTGCTGCGGACGATTCCATGCATCTGGAGCGTTTCCCGTTCGGGCAGTTCGTGGGTGGGAAATCCGGCTTCGTTGCCGTGAATGTCAAGGTCGCGTCCCGCATACTTCCGAACCAGCGCTTTGAAGGCCCGGACCTTTTCCACCATCCCGTTCTGTTCCGGCGGAAAGGCAAAATAGGGATGGATGGAGATCGCATCCACATACTTGAGCAATCCCGCTTCGAAAAGTTCCCGGTGCCAGTCCAGCGTATTGAGTCCCGCGGCGGTCGGCCCGATCACCCATGCGTCTTTCGTTCCCGCGTGAATCGCCTGATATGCGTTCCTGTGGATTTGAACAAGATCCTCCGCCGTTCCGCTGAAGTTCCAGGGAAAATGCGGTTCCCAGGTAATCTGAATCAATGCGCGCACCTGATTCTGTCTGATCTGCCTTGCATAATTTGCGGCAAAGGTTTTCAGGTATTCGGCGTAATATTTTTCCCCTTCCGGAGTGAAACGGACCCATTTCCCGTTTTTTGTGATCCTGTACCGGGGATCTTCCATCCATTTCGGGATCGGATTCTGATTGGTCTGATAATATTCCTTCCATTTCGGCAGCTCTCCCAGCAGGTCAATCTGATCCGCCTTGGGATTTCTTGCGTATTCTCCCGGTTTTTCCGGCTCCAGAACGGACCAGTTTTTCCCTTTGTATCCCCACCGGAGCCCGATCATCCGATGGAATCCGAAGGAGGGTCCGTGATTGCCGAAGAAAGTTTCTTCCATCGGATATTCCTTGTAACGGTCTTCTCCGAACACAACGGCATAGGTCAGGAATCCGGCTTTGCGGCTGGCGAGCTTCGAAAGGAGAATCCCGTTGGAGAGTCTGGAATAGACTCTGTAAAAACCGAGCCTTTCACAGGGCGGCGCGACGGTTGCGGACCATCGTCCCTCGGAATCGGCTTTGACGGGCAGACTGAACTTTTTGAGACTCTTCTCTTTTTCATCGACGACGTTCAGTTCCAATGTCAGATTTCCCTGATTCGGCTGAAGTCCGGAGACCTGGTAGAAAAGCTCCACCTTCGCGCCCTGCGGGAACATACTGGTTTCCGGCGCGTTCGTATCACCCGTCAATCTGATCTCTGCTTTGGCGGCAGCAGCAAAGCAGAGGACTGCAAGAAGAGCAGAGATCGAATATCTGTGCATGGGAAAGAGTTCCTTTCCGTTTTCGTTTTACTGGACCAGTTTGAATCGGAGGATGGCGGCTTTTTCCGGATTGGAGCCGATCAGCCACTTGCCTTCCGCGGCGAGATGTTCCAGTTTTGCCGGAGTCTGGAACACAGTTTTTCCATCTTTCCGGTCCAGCAGGAGCAGGGAATCACCGGAGGCGACGGCTGTATAAGCGCCGATGACGGCGATGTCGCGAATATCCTTCAGCGCAGTTTTCCACTGTTCTCTGCCTTTTGCGATCAGCGAAACGCTGTCTTTGTCCGCAACGACGACGGTATCGGCATCGAAGGCGTCAATCCGGTTCAGATTGTTCCGCCCAGCAAATTTTCCCTCGTCGAGGAAGAATTTTTTTCCGTCCCGGACCGCCATGTCGCGGAGATCGCGGAAGGTTTCCGGCTGGCGGACCCAGCGTTCCGCCCCCTGTACCTGAGGTTGAAAACGCCAGAGGATTTTGCCTTTCCGATCGTAGACCAGAAACGCCTTGCCGTCAGGAACGATTCCATCGGATTCCCCGCTCCAGCCGTTTCCGACGCGCCACGGTTCATTTCCCTGGCAGGAGAGCGGCGAGTCGTGAGCGTCATCCAGCTTCAGCCCGTACAGGCGGTTCCCGAGGGATGCGACGATCTGCGAACCGTTCAGCGCGAGCGCTTTCACATTTCCGCTTCCGCCGATCCGTTCGACAGCCTCTTCGAAACTTCCGGCCGGATAGTGTTTGATTCCCTGACTGGTATTCAGGTAATAACCGTTTTTACCGTCTGTGGCAATTCCTGTGAGATAGAGATCGTTCTTTCCGACTTTCGGCAGCTCATTCCGTTTGACGACGGAGGCGGAATATCCGGTCGCCGCAAAGTGAAAGCCCCAGATCCTTCCCTCGGCGAACGCGGTTCCCGTGACCCATCCGCTGATCGGCCAGCCGTCTTTTTTAAATTCGGTCCCGTCCGCCTGGAAGCGATAGAACTTCAAGTCCGGGTAATAACTTGCCGCGAGCAGATCGCCGGACCCCGGGAGAATCGCAAGAGTGGTATAGGGACATTTATTCAGAAGTTCCGGGAGAGTCAGGACAATTCCGAGCGGTTTTCCGTCGATGGACAATGCATGAACATCCCGTCCGTCCAGAGCGAAGATCTTGCCTTTTGCGGCGAACCCGGCGGAAGTGCCCGCGTCGGCGATGGTAATGTAACGATACGGTTTCTTCAGGAAAAACTGATGGAGCTTTTTCCATTCGTTCCCGACCTTGCCGATCCGCGTCACGACCTGATTGGATTTGATGAAAACATTTTTGCCGTCGTTGCACAGAGCTCCCGGAGTGTTGAGCAGTTTCAGAACCATCTTGCGGGAACCGTCTTTTCCCTGTTCGTAGAGATTTCCTCCGTTCAGGATGAGCAGATTCCCGGTTGCCGGATCATTGGTGATTCCGGCGGAGTCGAGAGTGCGGAAGCCGGTTCCGTTTTCCGCGTTCTGCGCCAGAGCGCCGGAAAGCCGGAGAGAGGGTGCGGCAAAGCCGTTTACAGCTGCTGCAATACCCAGCATCAGCAGAAAAGTTGTTGTTTTCATGTGAGATTCCTTGCTGTTAATTGTTAATTTTTGTATCCCTTTCCGGTATATCCGAAATAGGGATGTGTCTGATAGTGCTGATAATAGGTCAAGCCGGAGACGTGTCCGTCGAACCAGACCTGATTCATTCTGAGACTATGCGGAAATGCCATGTCGACCAATGCGGAAATCCCTTCCGGCCAGCAGGGACTTCTTTCACTCCGGTTTTCCAGAATGGTGGGGGCAATCGAAGGAGATATCACCCGGGATGCCTTCCTTACAATTTTAGGTGATTCCTGTTCTCCATTCAGTCTTGTATTGAGTCCATAGAAACCGCTGGCGATTTTTTCTCTGGCGGAACAGTCAAAATAAATCATGCCGATATCCGAGTTTGTCTGCGGTTTTTTCCCCAGACGGATTGCCAGCTCGTAATTCCAGATGTAATCAAACTGATAAGCCGGCCGTGACGAGTCTGTTGGACGGCAGAAAGTCGGCAGACAGTAATCGGTATCATTGACATACAGCGTATAGGCGGTTCCCATCTGTTTCAGGTTGTTGCGACAGGAAATATCGTGCGCTTTCTCCCGTGCCTTGCCCAGCGCCGGCAAAAGAATAGAAACTAAAATAGCAATGATTGCTATGACAACGAGCAACTCTATCAATGTGAAATTTTTCTCTTTTGAAATCATGCTTTTCTCTCCGCTTGTCTGGTTGATTTTTTTATATCGGCAGAATGTTCCGCCTGTTTTTTTCAGTGGACTGCCGGATGACGAGTTCCGGCTTGATCCGGATTTTTTCCGGAGCAAGCGTCTTATCATTCATGTGGCGCAGAAGGCACTCGACCGCGGAACGTCCGAGTTCCCGTGGATTCTGATCGAACGTTGTGAGAAACGGCGGCTGGGAAGTGTGGTAATCAAGATTGCCGAATCCGGAAATGGCAAGATCCTCCGGGACGCGGCGTCCCAGTTCCTTTGCCAGACGGTCGAGCTGCAGCGCATAGGAATCATAAAAGGCGCCGATGCAGGTTGTTTCCGGATTGCGGATCAGGAAATCGCGTATGCACTCATCCGTATCCGCATACCACCACTCGGTTCCAAACGGAATGTACCGGCAGTCCGCGTGGGCGATGCAGAACTCCAGAAACCCTTTTTTCCGGAGAGCGGCGGAACTTGCCTGCGGCGGTCCGCTGTAATAACCGAGATTCCGATGACCGAGACGGTAAAAATATTCCGCGTTCATCCAGCCGCCGAGATAGTCATCGGTCCCGACAAAGCTGACGTCCGCGGGAATTTCCCGGTCGATGGTCACGATGGGAATGCCGCACTGGGAAAGCTCGCGGAAAAATTCATTGTCCGCCGTATCATAGGGGGGAATGAGAATCATGCCGTCGACCCGCTGTTCCACGAGACGGTGAAACAAGCCCTGCGCCTCCTCCTGATTGCAGGAAAGAGTGATTGGCAGAAAATCGTTTTGCCGGAGAACCTGCTCAATGCTTCTTGCAATCTGCCCGAA
The DNA here is from genome assembly GCA_944389445.1 of uncultured Victivallales bacterium. Taxonomy (GTDB): domain Bacteria; phylum Verrucomicrobiota; class Lentisphaeria; order Victivallales; family UBA1829; genus UBA1829. The sequence continues at coordinate 7,676 of CALXMJ010000014.1, forward strand.
AAACGGATCCATGTAACCCATGATGACTCCGACGAGTCCCGTTTTCCCGGTGCGGATCGCTTTGCTGAAACGGTTTTCATGATATCCCATCTGTTTGGAGATGTTCATGATCCGATTCCGCGTCTCCGGCGCAATCTCCCCCTTGCCTTTCATGACACGGGAAACCGTCGAAACGGAAACTCCCGCCTCTCTGGCAATATCTTTCAGGTTCACTACAAAACCGACCGGCATTTTTTCCTCATCTGTCTCAGCGTTCCGCAAACCGTTACCGCAATTCGGCACCGCAAACGATTTGCTGGTTCAATTTTAATTATATCATACTTTATCAAAAATGTCAAGAGGGAAAACGAAAAAAAGAGAGTTCTCCGGCACCGGATTCTTCAGAACGATGCGAAAAAGAACGTTTTTCAGTGTAAAAGTAGTATAATATATGTTTGTACTACTGAAAAAGAATTTTTTTGTTTTTTTTTGAACGGGAACTCTTGTTGAATGAAATGTCTTGTCTTATAATATTACCGGAAAGAGGAAGATCAGAGGAGTTGAAATGTCGCCTCAGGAAAAGATTTGCAGACACATCAGGGAACGCATCGGTTCGGGGGAACTGAGGCCGGGAATGCATCTGCCGCCGCACAGGGAACTCAGCCGGCAGTTTTCCGTCGCCATCACGACCGTGACGCGGGCGGTCAACCGGTTGAAAGCGGAAGGCGTTCTGGTCTGCAGGCGCGGACAGGGAACCACCGTTGCCGAACCCAGACCGCCGGAGGTCGGGAAAGACAACCGCCGTGTCATGCTTATCAATCCTCTGAATGAAAGGATCAATCTGACTCTTTCGCAGGCGGTGAACGAGGTTTTCATGGAAACGGAATGGAAAGTCGAAACCTATTGCGCATGTGCCAATCTTTCCTGGTATGCGCGTTTTCTGAAGGACTGCCATAACAAACCTCCCGCCGGACTGCTTCTGGTTCCAGTATCCCCGAAGTTTTTTCATTTTACTCCGGATCTCATGCCGGTACCGGGAACGAAAACCGTGATCTGGGGACTTCCGGTGCCGGGAGTGAAGGCGGACAGCATTTCCGCTTCGCCCTTCGGGGAAGGGATTGTTCTCGGCGATTATATTGCTGCACGGGGTTTCCGGCGAATCTTGTACATTACACAAGGGGCCAACATCGGACGGGAGGAACAGGATACGCTCCGCGGAATGGGACAGGTGCTCCGACGGAAAGGAATCCCATTCGGAGCGGACAATATTCAGAATTATCCGGACTCCTATTCTTTCGGACCGATGCGCGATCCGGAACGGGGTGCGTTTGAATACACCTTGAAACTGATTCGGGAGGAACGCAAACTGCCCGACCTGATCATCGGGGGACATAACGGCATCGTGTTTGGAATCTTACGTGCACTCATAAGTGCCGGAATCAAGGTTCCGGAAGAGGTTTCCCTTCTTTCCGCAGAGTCGGGAAACGATCGACTGTCGGAACCGGTCCCGGGATATATGGTAAGCACGTTCAACAATATGTACTATTTGCGGACTCGGATTGCGGCGGAATGCCTGCTGAGCCGCCTGGAGGGGAATTGCGATCCTCCTATGCATTACGAGATCATGGGAAGACTCATCGAAGGCAATACGGTAAGGAAAATGATTGAAAACAATCCAATAACAGAGGAGATCTTATTATGAGGCGGTCCATTTTCACACTGATAGAGTTGCTGGTGGTGATTGCAATTATTGCAATCCTTGCAGCGCTGCTGCTTCCCGCTTTGAATTCGGCAAGAGCCAAGGCAAGGGATGTGTCCTGTTTCAACAATCAGAAACAGATTGGACTTTTTTTGCAGATGTATCTGGCGGATCGAAACGACATTTGCCCTACTTACGGCTCAAATGGAGGCGGCGCTTCCAAAGTTCAGGATGCGCTGACTCCTTACCTGAATTCATCTCTCAGCATTTATGACGGAGTGCATTGGGACGTGAAACGCAAGCGCCCCAGGCAGGTATTCGACTGTCCGTCACAAACCAATTTTGTTTTCGTGGACAGCGGGTATTTCGGAAGAAATTACTGGACCCAGTTTTACGGAGTCAATGTTCTTGCGATCAGCAATGATATTTCCTATTACAGTAAACAGACTCGAATTCATTCCAAGATTACGCGTCCATCCTCCAGGGCATTCCTGTTCGACATCGACAATAAAGGCGAGTGGAAAGTGGGCTATGCCATTCAGAAATCCAGTATCGCAGTCAGTGCATACCGCCATTCCAATATGACTTCCATCAATGTTCTGTATTGCGATGGCCATGCGGGAAGCATCAAATATTCCCTGGTCCCGGAAAAAAGATCCACAGGAACAACCGGTTTCTGGGGTGATTCCAGAGGCGAACAATATTAAATTCAATGCAGAAAGACGAAATGATCATGTTTTTTTTACAGCGGATGTTTCCGGTATTCATTCTTTTCGGTGTTCTGAGTGCGGGAGCGGAGGGAAAATTTGAACAGCAGGCCTCCGGAGTCATTGCCACTCCCTTCCATGGAAAAAAGTTGACATTCGGAGTGTTCGATGCAAAGTGGAAAAACTATAGTCCAGGAAGTTTTCAGCGGAAACAATGGAGAGGAAATGTTTTTTCCGGCGACTGGCTGATCGACGGGATCCGCATGACCTACCGTTCCGAAATCCGGGAATCCGGCCCGGCCACCTTGCAGATGAAGCTGGAAGCAAAGGCGGAAAAACCGTTGAAAATCAGTACGGTTTTCGTTTCTCTGGAGTTCCCTTCCGACAGCATGCTGGAAATTGACGGAAAGAAAAGAGAACTCCCGGAATCCTATGAAAAACTGGAAGTTTATAAATACGTTCCCTTTCGGAAAATAGAGATTACCACGGAAAAACAACAAGTGACGCTGGAAAGTCCGGATCCGCTTTCGCTGCTGATCGCAGACGGCAGAGGAAGGAATCAATCCTGTTTTTCCGTACGGATCATGTTCCGGAAAACATCTCCGGTCACATGGGACGCTGCTCTGAAATTTTCAATCCGCAAACAGAAATCGGAAGTTCTGGACATTCGGAAGCATGCGAACCGAGGTTTCTCGGATGATCCCTCACTTCCGGTCCGGGGCTGGAGCGGACAGGGCGGCGGAAATGATCTTTCTTCTCTGAAAGCGCAGAATCTCATCTATTCCGGAGTTGAGTTTCAGATTCTGGACCCGAAGAAAAACAACGGCCGCAGCGTCCTTGTGCTCGGGGGGAAAAAACGCGGACAGGATGTCCCGGCAGACGTGACACTTCCGATTCCGGACTCTTTTCCGGAATTCGGCGCTGTGAATCTTCTGCACGCCGCAGCCTGGCCGCAGAAAATAATCGGCACGATGGAAATTCAATATACAGATGGGTCTTCAGAAAAACGGACGGTCGATTCGCAGTCGGTCGGGAACTGGTGGGAACCGACGGAAAGAACAAACGGGGTAGTCGTCTGGGAAGGGGAAAACCCGGCTCAGCGCGTAGGATTGTACGCGTCTACATATCCGTTGAAACGGAAAAAAATAAAATTCATCCGTCTTTCCATGGCGAACGAGGAAAGTCTCTGGATGATTCCGGCAATCACCTTTTCCTCTTTTCCGCTTTCAACGAAAAGCATCATTGTGCGGGATGTCAGAAGAGTTGCCGATTCCAAATGGCTGCCGATGGATTTCAAGCGCTGCGTGGTTCCCGGTTCCCCGCTGGATTTTTCCCGGTTTGCCGATGCTCCGGCGGGAAAATACGGAAGAGTCCGCATCTCTCCGGATGGGCATTTGTATTTCGAGAAGAGACCAGGGAAACGCATCCGCTTTTTTGGGACAAATCTTTGTTTTTCCGCTTGTGCTCCGTCTCATGAAATCGCGGAGAAAATGGCAAAGGAGATCCGGAAATGCGGTTATAATTCTGTCCGCCTTCACCACATAGACAATGGAACGCTTTTGAATACATCTTCTCCGGTTTCCACGGAACTGGATCCGGCAAAAATGGAGAGATTCGACTATCTGATTCACCAGCTTCGGCAGCAGGGTATGTATCTCACCCTCGATTTTTATTCCAGCCGAACGCTGAAAAAAGGGGATGGCGTTCCTTACAATGGGAAGGGGTATAAGGCGCTTGTCGTAATCAACAAGGCTGCCCGGGAAAATCTGAAAAAGTATATCCGGAACCTGATGACTCACAGGAATCGTTACACGCGATGTTCACTGGCGGAAGATCCTGCTTTGATTGCGGTCAATCTGGTGAATGAGGATTATATCACAGGAACATGGAAAAGTACTCCGGAGACCACTGAATTGTTCAAAAAAGCGTTCGGAAAGTGGACGGAAAAACATGGAATCCGCGGAGCAAAAGCGGAAAACGTGGATCCTCATTTCTACCGTTTTCTGCTGGAAACGCATCAGAAAGCAATGCAGGATCTCGCCGATTTTGTACGGAAGGAATTAAAATGTCCGGTTCTTCTGACCAGTTCCAATGCTCATGTGGATCCGCTGGGAGCAATGCTGGTCAGGAACTTCGATTTTGTGGACAACCATCTTTATCAGGATCACCCGTCCTATCCGGAAAAAGCATGGAGTCTTCCTTCCGCTTTCAAGCAGAAGAGTTCTCTGGAGGATTTCTGTCGGTTTCCACTGGTTCTTGCACCGACCAGAATTTTTGGGAAACCATTTTTCATGACAGAGTACAATATCTGTTATCCGAATCAGTTCCGCTCGGAATGCGGACCTGTTGTCGGGGCTCTTGCCTCTCTCCAGAACTGGGATGCGGTCTACCGCTTTGCCTGGTCTCACGGTGTGAAAAAATTGGAGAATCAGAATTCTGGAATCGAAGGGTTTGACATCGTAAACGATCCCGTCGGACTGCTCGCGGAAAGAATTACCGCTGCGATGTTTCTCAGAGGCGATGTGCTCGCATCAGACAGAAAAGCCGCGCTGGAACTCTCTAGCGACGAATTCCGGAAAAAAGATGCGAATTTCCGTTCTCCGGAATTACTTAAACTGGGATTGCTGGCTCAGGTCGGACGGGCGGATTCCGGACGGCCTGAAGTGCGGTTCCGGACCAGGAGCGAGATTCGTCCGGATCATCTTCCAGATCCGCTCCTGTCCGCCAGATGGACGAATCTTCTGAATTGGAAAAAAGGGATTTCCTCCACAAATGAAATCGAGTTTGACCCGAAGGAAAAAAACTTCTCTGTGATATCGCCGAAAACGGAATCATTCACCCTGCGGAGCGGGAGTCTGCGGGGAAGGATGATGTCCGTCCGAAATCCGTCCTCCTTTGCCACGGTGGCACTGATTGCGCTGGATGACAAGGAACTGCATCAAAGCAGGGAAATGCTGCTTCTGCATCTGACCAATGTCAACTGTACAAACATGATCTTCGGATCGCCTCAAATGACGCTTCTGCGCAACAATGGAACTCTGCCGTATCTGGTTCTGCGGGGAAGCGCGGAGATCTCGTTGAAATCGCCTCACGACTTCCGGATCACCGCCCTGACCGCCGACGGCGCTCCGCTCGGAACCGTTCAAGGCAGACGATCCGGCGATACATTCCAGTTCAAAGCCGATACCGGATGCTTCAAGGGCGGCGTAATGGCGTATCATCTGACCCGCTGAACAACCGGACAAAACGGCTTCTGCCGTAAATACAAAAGACCGGTAGACGATTGCTCTTCCTCCCGGTCTCTCTTCTCCAATCTTCCCGGTTTATCTGATTTCAAGAATCTCATCCAGTTCCAGCCGCGGACGCGGCTCGGGATTTTCCGCCGGATAACCGAGGGAAATCAGCGAAACCGGCGTTTCGTTCAGCGGCAGATTCAGGATCTTCCGCATCCTGACCACATTGATCCAGCCGATCCAGCAGGTTCCGAGCCCCCGCTCCTCTGCCGCCAGGACAAAATGCTCTCCGGCAATTCCGATATCAATGTACTCATAATGAATTCCGGACAGCAGCGGCGCCAGAATATGCGTGAGCAGTTTCTTCTTCATGCAGAGAACCATAAGAACGGGAGCCTGCTCCAGCCAGCCCATTTGAATTCCCGGCAAAATCGCTTCCAGGCAGATGCGCATCCGAAGATTCGCATCTTTTACGGCGATGAATCGCCAGGGCTGTTTGTTGCAGGCGGAAGGAGCCAGACGCGCTGCTTCAACACATTCCCGGATCTCTTCCACCGGGACTTCCCGCTCCAGATAGGCGCGGCAGCTGCGCCGCTTTTCAATCACCGCTTGTAATTCCATAACTTACTCCTTTTTTCGTACTGCCGGAATAGATATGCGGTCCAGCATCCGGGCTGTTTCCAGTTGCCGCAGTCGGAACAACGTGGAAAAATCATTTCGATAGGACTCCCGCAGAACCGCTTCCAGGCCGGCGGGTTTTGTTTCGGGAATCACTCCGCCAACGGAGCCGTCCGCGAACAGAACATTGAAAAAGTTCTCATGATTCCCGGCCCGCTCAATGACAAGAATATCTTTCGGAGCATTTTTTCCGGGAGCGCCTCCGCTGAAATAGTGATAACTGCAATGAGCATCGCTCAGGTCATTTTCCCTGCCCGCCTGAAGCGCGGATGCCGGACAGAGAAAAAGCTCCCGCCATTCCGGATTCTTCCGGAGATTCAGCAGATTCAATCCCGCGACACCGCCCGGAACAGGAAACGCCCCCTCCCTTCCGGCATATTCCAGCAGAGCCGTTCCGATCTGTTTCAGATGGGCGGCACAGGCAATGCTCTGCACCAGTCTGCGGTCCTTTGCATGATTGATCCGGCACTGGAAGAAAAGAAGGCAGAATCCACCGGCAATCAGACAGAGCATCAGGAGAATGTCCCTTGTTTTTCCAGTTCCGTTCCGCATAATCTTCCTTTTGGAATGCCGTTTCTTTTCCGGGAATATAACAGGATTCCCGGAAAATACAATATCCACAGATTCCGGTTTCCGCAGCAGGAACGCCGAAATCTTCAAATTCTGAACTTTTCTTTTGATTATCCTCCGTTTCCGTGTTATATTTCCGCATGTCAGAAAACTGAAACAGCAGGAGCAAAATATGCAGATCAAAAAAATTTTGACCGTTTTGCCGCTTCTCGTGTCCATGATGCTGTTTTCGTCATGCGGAGACTACATCGGCAAGGAAAAGGAACATCCGTTTTTCGTGAAGGCGGGCGCGTGCAAGGCGTCCGGGAACTATAAGGAGGCGGCGGAATACTACGAGGAATTTCTCAACGTCTGCCCCCGTTCCCCGATCACGCATTATGAGCTTGCCGCTCTCTACGGGGACAATCTTGACGATCCTTTCAAAGCGGTCTATCATTATCAGCGCTATCTGGAACTTGCGAAAAATTCGCCCGATGCGGAGAACGTTTCCAAATTCATTGAGATCTCCAAGCGCAAAGCCTTCGATTCTCTCTCCAAACAGTTTGAGTCCGCCGAGACCGCAAAGGCATACGCGGAAGCGGCAAAAGTCAAAAAAATGCTTGACCAGTATGTCGCCTACAGCGCGAAACTGCGGGAGCAGAACACTCTTCTCCGGAACCAGAACAGCGAAATGCGCGCCCGAATTGAAAAGTTCAGCCGCGACAGTTCGGAATTCCGCAAAACGGTTCAGAACCTGAAAAAACAGATGGAACAGCCCGATCCCGCGGAACCCGGTCAGAAAACCGGGACAGCGGTTCTCCCTCCCGATGGCAGAAAGTCCGGTCCGGCGGAAAACGCCGACTCCTGGGAAAATGCCAAAGTCGCCGCCTCCAGTTCCTCCTCCACCGCCGCAGGCGATGGTAACACAAAGCCCGTCTCGCAAACGGAAAACACAAAAACTGCCATCGCGGCCGGAGGAGTTGCGACGGTCGCGGGAGCGGTTACAACGCCATCCGCGCAGAAGACCCATAAGGTGGTCAAAGGCGATACTCTTTACAATCTTGCGAAGAAATACTATGGGTCCTCCCGCTACTATCGCCTGATCTGGGATGCAAACAAGGCGCAGCTCGGTGAAAAAGGCATGCTTCGCATTGGACAGGAACTGGTGCTGCCGCCGCTCCCGGGAGAAAAACGATGAGACTCTTTCTCCTCTTTGCGCTGACGGGCGCCGCACTTTTCGTTTCCGGTTGTTTCGGTGTAAATCTGCCGAAGCAGGATGTGCGGAAAACCCTCTCCTATGATCTTCTTCCGCTTCCGGCGGGAGAAGCCTCTTTCGCAGATGAGGTCGAGATCGTGCCGTTCTTTTCGGATTCTCCCGCAAAATACAAAATGCTCCATCGGAACGGAACCCGTCTGTATGTCGATGAATACAGCAAATGGGCTCAGACTCCGCAGACAATGCTGACCCGTCTGTTCCGGTCCGCCTTTTATCCGGAGAAAATGACGGAGCACTCTTTCCGGCTTTCCGCCGTGATCCTCCGCTTTGAAGCAAATGACGAAACGATGACGGCGGATTTGACGGTCAAATATACCCTGACCTCTCAACGCTCCGCCGATCCGCTCTTCATCCGGACTCTGGCTGTTTCCGAGAAAATGAACGAAAACTCTTCCGAAGCATTCGCAAGGGCAATGTCGCGGGCGGTCCTGGCGCAGATCCGGGAGATCAAGAAACTGATCCGCAGGGAGGCGGATGGAAAATGAATTCGGACTATTCCATCTTGATTGATGAAAACACCATTCACACCAAAGTCAAGGAAATTGCCGGACAGATCAACCGGGATTATAAAGACCGGGAACTCATCCTGATTGCGATTGCAAACGGGGCGGTTGTATTCGCATCCGATCTGCTTCGCCATCTGGACCTGACGGTCTGGTTCGACACCGTCAAAGCGTCGTCCTACCGCGGAACGGTCAGCGGGGAACTGGCCTTGAAGAACACCTTCAATCTGGAACTTGCCGGACGGCATGTCATTCTGCTGGATGATATTCTCGACACCTCCAGAACTCTCATTAAAATCCGGGAGCACATTCTTTCGTTCTCCCCGGCTTCCCTGCGGACCTGCGTCCTGCTGGACAAGCCGACCGGACGAAGCAACGGGTTCCAGGCGGACTACTGCGGATTCATCATTCCCGACCGCTTCGTCTTCGGCTACGGACTTGATGATGACCGCGGACTCGGCAGACACCTGCCTTTCATCGCCGCAAAAGACTGAAACAAATCGGAGTCTTTTCCCGTCCGGCGGAACAGACCGGACGGATAAGACAGCACCGGATCACCGACCGGAAGAGGCATCCAGTTTCGCTTTTACATTGTCGCGGAGATGCTGGACATCAGGCTGGTTGACGTTGACCTCCAGCGACCGCAGATAAACCCGCAGCGCATTCCGGTAATCGCCCAGCAGCTCATAACAGCCGCCGAGACTGCGGAAAACGGAAAGATCCTCCTCGCTGATCTCCAGCGCTTTTTCATAGCATTCGACCGCTTTTCGGAACTCTTTTTTCTTCTGCGCCTCGAATCCCTGTTTCAAAAGCGCGGCAAACTGTTTCTGTTCCGCAGAGGAAAGTTCCCGGTCCGCGCGGTCCACTCCGAGCGTCAAAGCGACAATCAACGGGCACGATATCCCGGTCGGCTTGAACGAAATGGATCTGACGGTCTTCTCCGGAGAAGGATTGAGCCATCCGGTCCGCCAGAGCGAGGCTTTGCCGAAGGTTGTCTGCGGAACCGTGCATGCCACAGTCGTAAAGGTATCGATTTCGAAGGGGAACGGTTCCTCCGGATTGACGATCGCCCAATCGCGCATGTTCGTGCGGCCGGTCATCGGAATCTCATAGGATGTGCCGTCCGCATAATTCACGAAAATGCTGTAGCTTTTCTGCGAAGACGTATATGCCGAAGTATGAAGAAGATACAGCGAATTGATCTTGCGTCCGACCGCAATCTCCGGATTCCGGTATCCGCCTCGGGCGTAGCGGGATTCCAGCATCATGCAGAAGTTCGGCTGTTCAATCCGGAACGGAATTCCCGCAAGCGTATGTGTTCCGGCGGGCAGACGGCGGACAAATTCACGGGCATCCTTCTTCGGTCCCTGATCCGACCAGCCGCCTTTGCCGTCGAATTCGGCTTCGTCGCTCGCGGTGCGGTTAAGCAGAGAAGAAAGATCCATCCGGACAAACGAAATATTTTTCGGAATATCCGGGCGTTCCTTGTGCTCGATTGCAACGCCGAGATTCGTCAGCAGAACGGAGATGACCCGACGGGACTGGAGAAGAACATGTGCGTTGTCTGTCATCCAGTCCAGAGTGCAGAAGATCCGGTTCCCCTTTTTCGCCAGCAGAACCGGATAGATCATCGGTTCCGCCCCGGTGATCTGACGGGTTCCGAGTTCTCCCGCGATGAACTGTTTCCGATAGAAAAGCTGCGGTTTATCGCCGGGATCGCCCGCACGCCAGAAAAGATCGGTATTGGTAAGTCCGGCTGTTTCGGGGTAATCGCCGCAGCGGACGGCGCGGCCGCGCCAGGCGTCGGAATAGATCGGTTCCGATCCAATCCCGAACGCTTCACCGGGATCCTGAATCAGCATTCCGCCCCGGAACGCATTCAGCTCCGCAAGCTGCGACGCGGTGTATTTTGCGGAGCCGTCCACGATCAGGACCTCGAACGATCCGAGTTTTCCGAACGGGGCGTTCTCCGCCTTGACGCCATATTTTTTCAGATAGCGCGCAAGTCTGGATTCCGGTGGAGCGACGATTCCAGCCTTCCGGAAACCGGGCGCGCGATATCTCGCCATATTTGCCAGCAGTTTCGCCGCAGCGGGATTGACTTCCGGATGCAGAAGGAAGCGGCTGTAAAGGAAGCATCCCCTGCCATAAGGAGCCTCCATCAGAGCGGAGTAGAGAAGCCCTTTCGGACCGCCGCATTCCACGATGGTCCGGACGTTCCCGAGCGATGGTTTGCTGAAGTATCCGGCAGCGGTTTTATGATCCGGATACCAGAAGGAGAGATCGTGTTCGGTCAGCCCCTTCAGAACGGGATGGTCCGGACGGAACGAGAAATTCACGGAATTGTTCCGCGCCGTCAGCACGGGAGATCCGGGAAGCCAGGCAGGATAATCCTTGCGGGCGTCGAGGATGATGGTCTCTCCGGACGCCGCCCGCCGGAGGAGTTCCTCTTTCCGCTCGTTGAGATCCGCGGATGCGGGAATCAGGTTGTCCGGCATGGCAACCGGCTTGAATGACGCGACAGTAAGCTCAAGTTTATCCGAGGAGCCGTTTTTGAATCCGGCTTCCAGAACATAACGTCCCGGATCGGCGATTTTGAGCCGGATTGTTTCCCGCGCGGAGAAAAAGGATTGTGTCCCGTAGTCTTTTCCGCCTTCCCGGAGAACGCGTCCGTCTTTTTGAAGTTTCCAGTAGAACTGAAGGGGAGCAGGCTTCGCCTTGTCATGAAAAAGATCGACATCCCAGGAAACTTCCGTTCCCGCATAGAAGGTGTGATATTTCTGAAGGAAAAAGACGTCCTCTGGCGGGATGGTGAACGGAATGTCGTTGGAATGGAGATGCCGCCACGGAGTCTGGATAGCGACTCCGGCATCGCGCTGGCCGCGGGCGGAGAGCTTGTTGTAAACGATATGAGCAAAAGCATCTTTCGAGGCGGAGAGATAATTGTCGTCGCGGAAGAGCGTGGTATAGCCGTGCGGCGCCATATAGAAGGTGTCCCAGCCGTATTCGTTGATGATGATCGGCTTGTATCCCCAGGTGATCGGGGACTTCATGGACTGGTTTGCGACCTGCCGGGCCTGTCCCCGGGGAACTTTGTCGCCGGGCTTCAGGGACTCGTTCAGCGGACGCCAGAAAACGTTGTCCGGATAGAAGAAGCTCTCATCGCGAAACGAGTGGTTGTCGGGAGGATAATGGGTTGAAACCGTCTGTGTCATGCCGCGCATATCGAGGTCGCAGTTGGCTTCGATGAAGCGGGTCTTGTCGAGGCTCTGCACATGCCGGATGCTCTCCGCGATGCGTGTGAAATTACGGTCAATGGAAAACGCATAGAACTCATTCGAAACAAACCAGGTGAAAATCGACGGCGAATTGTAGCAGCGCGTGACGATTTCCCGTTCCGCCATCCGTTTGTTTTTCCAGTACTCGTCGTTATTGAGGATGGCCTCCGTCGCGTGGTCGGGCATGACGAGTCCCCGGGAGCACACGATGCCGAGTTCATCGCAGAAATCCTCGGAGATGGTGCCCGGTCCCTGCATCCAGCGGATGCAGTTCACGCCGCTCTTCTTCGCCAGGACCCGGTAATCCAGATATCTCTGATTCTTCATGTAGCGTTCAAACGACCAGAGGCCCGCCATCGAGATGGCGGGCGTGCGGAAAATTTTCCCGTTCCAGAGAATATTCATTCCATCCGTCCAGAACTCCCGGAAGCCGAACCGGGTGTTCTTCACATCCAGAAGTTTGCCGGAGGAGTCGTAAAGCGCGGTCTCCATCTGAAGGAGTTCGGGAGAATCGGCTTCCCAGAGAACGGGATTTTTCCACTCTTTCCGATCCACGAAGGAAAACAGTCGTTTCCCTTTGTGCAGAACCGTGTTTTTCATCGTCGTTCCGGGAGGAAGTTCCGCACGAACCGAGATTGATTTTTCCCGGAACGAGGTATCGATGAACACATTTCCGATCCGTTTCGCGGGCAGACTCTCAAGCCAGACCTCTCCCATGCCGAACGACCAGTGAGTCGCAGGAAAACGGAAATTGCTCATGACCGGATTTTTCTTCGTCAGCTCCTCCTGGAAAATCCGGTAGTAGGGTCCGCGCACGGCGACCAGAAGCGTATTTGCAGTTCCGGGATTGAATTTGCCCGTGATGTCCACATCCAGCGGCGCTTCGGCGGAAGAGAAGGGCGCGCCGTGATACGCGATTTTTTTCCCGTTCAGATAAATCTCCGCATCGTAATAGATCAGATCGAAATGGAGAAGATAGCGTTCGCCGCGCAAATGTTCCGGAACGGTGAATTCATGTTTGAACCAGCCTAGCGAACCGTTGTAGGTGGCAGGGAGGTCCCGTTTGCGCCATTTTGCATTCGACGGAGGAAGCGGCTGGATGGTACGGGTCTTCAGGGTGCCGTCGTCTTTGACATCGGTGACGAGCCAGTTCCGGATCATCCACATTTTCTTCCGGATTCCCTCGGTCTGGTCGGCATAGGTGGTGAACCATTTTTCGTCGCGGTCGCCGCGCTCATTGGTCACGGTCACGACGGCGCGGTACTGATCGGTTCTGCCCGCCTTGTACGGATAGCGCTTTTTCCAGACGGCTCCGGCGGAAACGCTCTGCGTATCATCCACCAGCAGATTCCGGAAATAGTCGAAGAGTTTCACATTGACCGTCAGGTTGCGCGCACCGGTCATATCATGCACCGCAAGATTCAGAGCTTCCGGAGTGAATTCACTTCCAGTATAGGTATAGAACCGTTCCTCCTCATTCCGATAGGAAACGATTTTCAGAGGGGCAAATTTCAGACGCTCCTTCTCCAGACGCATCGTTCCGGTTTTCAGGTTTGAAACGGCAAGAGAAATGATGTCGCCGTTTTTAAGCGGGAGTTTCTGTGACTGCATTTCCGCGTATTCCATTCCGTTCCGCCGTCTGATCGGGCCGGCGGAATCGGATTCGATCCGCCGCCCGTTCAGGAACAGGCGGCCCTGAAAATATTCACTTCCGGATTCCCTGCTGCTTTCCGATTCCACCACAACCACATACTCTCCCGGCTCGATGCCCTCAATCCGCCAGTAGAGATCAGGATTGCGCTGAGTGTCCACGAATTCCGTCCGGATTCCGGCACCTGCGCCGTCCTTCTTTAAATCGGCCGTGCGGTACATCGTTCCGGCGGACAGGATTCCATTCGCCGCGAGCAGAGAACAAAGGATCAATCGCTTCATGGGTTTTCCCTCTTATTTCTGAATGATGACATCAAAATCCTGATACGCTTCGAACGCACGGTCGCCGGTCTCTTTTCCCCAGCAGGTGACCACGACCGTGAACCGGCAGCTTCCCGGTCCGAATGCCGCCAGCGGAGGAAGCGGCGCATTGATAAACTTCTTCTGCTCCCGGCTCCATTCGTTCTGCATGCCGATGATTCCGGCTTTGCGTTCCCCCAGATCCACCCGGTAGACAAACGGAGTCGGCGACATCGGATTTGCCCAGTATTTCGGCAGCGACTGCCACCAGGCGCTCTGATTTTCTTTCCCGAAATTGTTTCTGCGTCCCATGTTCGCACTGGCGAAATCCCGTTCGCGGCAGGCAAGACGCGTGGTCACGATTTTCAGCGGCTTATCGGAAAGAACTTTCCAGGCGGCTTTGACCAGGAATTCCCGTTTCCCGTCCGCAAGCACAGGGAAATCCTCGCTCCATGTTTTTCCTCCGTCCGTGCTGAAGGTCAGCGTCACGTTCATCTGCGCAAACAGCGCGGTTACTGTAAAAAGACAGGCAAACATCATTGCAAGTTTCATTTTTGTTTTCTCCTTTCTGATCCGGAGCCTGCGCGATTCTGCCTACCGCGCATTTTCCGGCTGATCTTCCCATTAAAAAAGCGTTTGCTCCTCTTGTTTCTGCGAAAGCAGCAGATACTCCCTTTCGTTTACTCAGGTTCCTCCCTCCTCTTTTTCAAGATGCAGACATCGTGTTCCCGGAGTTCAACTTTTCCATCGGCACAGCAGCCAAGAAGGACCTCTTCCACATGCTCCGGAATCTCCAATGAAACCGGTTCTCCCGAACAGTTCGTATAAATAACGAAATCGCCGCGCACAATGTGCCCGACCGCAAACGGCAGGCGCGGGAACCTCCTTCCGAATCTCCGTTCGCATAGATAACGGAAGACCCGTTCGTGCGCTTCCAGATCGGCATCCGCCCCGAAATAACAGGCGTAACCATTTCCATAGGCGTTTTCCGAAAGAAGGGGATCTCCTTCGAAACAGCCGTCGGAATAGTCCAGCAGAGCATGCGCCGTGCGAAGTTCCAGACGTTCCATCCGGGAACGGACCGGAGAGGATTTCCCGAGAATGTCCAGATGGAACAGCGTGTCGGATCTCCGCGGGATGTCGAGACTCGCCGCCCAGTAGCAATGCTCCCTGAAAGCCGGCGCGATATCGTGAATCTCAAGTCCGAAGAGATCCAGCATTCCGTCGGGTCCGGCGGAGGTACGGTATTTCCCGAACTCATCCTTGATATTCAGCCGGTGTTCGGCAAAAAGCACGCCGCCGTTTCTTACATAGGCTTTGAGACGTTCCTGCATCGCAGGGGATACATATTCCACGGTCGGGAGGGCAATCAGCCTGTAGGAAGAAAGATCGTCCGAAATGCTCTCCATGGGAATGACATCCACCTGGAACCCGAGACTCGACAGCGCCGCATTGACGGTGGCAACAGCTATGCCGAGCATCTGACTGTCTCCGTCCACGCGATGGAGAAACGCGGTTTCCATGTCGACTAGAACAGCGGCATCGCCCCGCTTCAGCGGAATGGAGTCCCAGTCGACTCCGACCATGTCGTACTCGTGACGGATCGTCTTCAGATTTTCATACACGGTGCGCGGTTCGCCTGTCCAGGGAATGATCGAGGGAGAATTCAGTTCCTCCTCCCCCATGACCGACTGTCTCCAGCGGAAAAAGTTGATCGTCTCCGCACCGCGCCCGACCATCTCCCAGAACCACGGTTTTGCATCAATCGTTCCACGCTTCAGAGGATAACGCTGAACGGCAGTCTCTCCCACGGCGAAAGGAGCGGGATATCCCTTCAGATTCCGGTAGAGGTCCCAGAAGGAGCGCATGAAGGCGATAATCGGATCTGCGACATAGGAATCGCAGGAATAGAAATCGAGTTCCCGCGCACCGCGGGCGATATCGATGTCGGCGCTGAAACTGGTCCAGGTATTGGTCGTGATCCGCCATTCGGGATTCGCCTTTTTCAAAATATCCCTGTGCTCCAGAATGAAACCGAGCAGCCGGTCGCTCATGCAGCGGTGCAGATCCAGATTCCAGCCGATCCGATGAAGCGGCAGCGTGATCTCCTCCCAGTCCGTGAAGCGCGAAGACCACGACGCGGCATTCCATGCCCTGTTCAAAGCGTCGATCGTTCCATATTTTTCCTTCAGCCATCGCCGGAATTCCCGTTCGCAGCGCGGACAGCAGCACATGCCGAGCTCCGAAGTGGAAGAGAGTTCATTGTCGAGCTGCCAGGCAATGATCTCTTTCCGGTCCCGGAACGCCTCCGCCATTTTTTCCACGATTCTGCGCGAAAACGCAAAGAAGCGTTCGGAGCTCTGGCAGTACTGGCGTCGGGAACCGACGGAAGGTGACACCCCGTTCTTGTCCCTGCGGACCGTCTCCGGATGATTTTTCATCATCCACGGCGGAAGCGCGGAGGTCGGCGTACAGAGAATCACATGGATTCCATACTTCCCGCAGAGATCCAGAATCTCATGATACTCCTCGAAATGGAATTCCCCTTCGCGCGGTTCGAATCCCGTCCAGTTGAACTCCCCCATGCGGACACAGTTGATTCCCGCATCGCGCATCAGAGACAAACCCCGTTCCCACCGTTCTTTCGGCCAGACTTCGGGATAATAGGCCACTGACAAGTACTTCATATCAAACTCTTTCTGTTTCAGAAGGTTCCTTCTGAGCCTTCCGTTTTTTATATTCAACACACCATTCTCCGTAAAAAACGGTGCATACGCAAAAGAATTACCGGGGACACCAGGATGAATCAAATTTCATCGGTCCCGGGTGCGGATTCGCCGGATAGGCGCGCACATACCCGGCACAGTGCAGGTAATTGCCCAGAAATCCCGGATGTCTTCCATAAGGCAGATAACGGAGACGCGTACTCTCGGAAAGCGCCGCCGGATTGTTGGTATAACTCGGCATTTTCCATTCATAGGGATATTCGCTATCACTTCTTGAGACGTTTTCCACGAGAAGAACACTCTGTCCCCTGATGCGGGTGATCTTCCGGGGACGGCTATCCATGCGCGGTTCAATATCACTCGGAAGACTCGCTTCATGCTCCCATGCAAATCCGCCATCATTGACACTGGAGGAAACCTTAGTTGCTGAATAGGTCCGCCGCATGGGATACCCGCCGGGATCGGACCGGTAATCCGGGCAAAGGAAAATATCGTTTTTATACGTTCCGCCCGGAATGTGAACCTCCTCCACCAACGTGTTCTGATTGCTTCCGGTCGGCAGGTTCCGTCCCGGTTTCCCGATATAGTTCCGGATGGAAACCGGCCAGAAAATCGTATTTCCGTTATAAAGCGCCGGAAGATGGTCATCGTAATCCATGGAATACTGAATGAATCCGGAACCGATATTTTTCATATTTGTGGCGCATGCCGTCTGAAACGCCTTCTTCCGCGCACTCTGAAGAGCAGGAAAAAGAAGGCTTGCAAGAATTGCTATAATTGCAACAACAATTAACAGTTCTATCAATGTAAAAAAGTTCCGTTTCACGTTCCGCATTTCAGCCTCCCTGTTGAATATTGTATGCAAGAATTTTCCGATCCATAAATTTCCGGATCGCTGCACTGTCCGCGCCAAGAAATTCATATTGCTCGTAAAGGGTCGAAAGTACGGCGTACAGCTCCGTGGAAAGCACGCCGCAGCTCAACATCAGTTCGTTATACGCGGGGAAAAAGGAGAGAAAATCCTCTCTTGCAGCCCATTCATGATCGGAAGGAGCCATATCCTTCCGCAGAGAGACCATTCCGGAAATTGCCATCAGTTTTTTCTGAACCGGCTTGGAGAGCAGTTCGCGGAGGAAGGTCCAGATCCGCTTCTTTTCCGGCTCCGTAACCGTATGGTTCACATAGGCTTCCAGATATTGAATGCCATAGCGGAGCATCCGTTTTTTTCCGCACATGACAGGAACGATCCGGAACGTCTCTTTTGTCATATACGGCATTTTTTTATGCTGGACGGATATCCAGGAACCGATACCGGGATCCAGCACGCAGTCGCCGCGGCGGAAGGAATACTGATCATTGAGGGAGAGAAGACAGTCTTTCATCATGCGGAAGAGACGTTCTCCCGTTTCAGTGTCAAAGCAGGGCAGACGGAACAGATCGCGAATATCCCTCCGCTCATTTGCCATCAGAATCTCCATGAACGCAATGGCGGGAAAGGAGCCGATGTCGTTGGTTCGAAAGTTCTTCACTGCCGGATAAACGGACGCCGCACGGCATGCCCGTACGAGCTCGTCCCACCAGTCAAAACTGGAAAATCCGGTAATTTTCCGCGAAAATCCGATCTTTTTCAGGAGCAGAGGATTCACCATTCCCTGAAAACCGATCATGAAAAACGGCAGTCTCGTGTGATTGCAGCAGCTCTGGTCCGGAAGTGCGAATTCATCCATGAATTCCTCATATCCTTCGAACGCGGAAAAATCCATTTGCGATCCATGCGCATGCACCCAGGGATTGAATTCGCGAATATAAACCTTGTGTTCCAGTCCCGTAAAATCAAGCGTTTTTTTCCCGGCCGAATCAATCAGGCGGATCTTCAGATTCAGATTATGACTGTTTGAAATATCGTCCGCGATCTTTTGAAATTCGGAGAAATCAAAACTGGTTCCGGTCAGGTAAAAGTCCACGTCCAGAGTATCTCCTCCGTTGAGAAATGAGCCGATTCCGTTGACAACCTTGAGCTTGCCTTCGACCTCCATGTTCTTGTATGCCCGCTGAACCGTGGCATACGTCACGCCGAATTTCCGGGAGATTGCACCGTAGGACGGGAGTTTATCTCCCGGGCGCAACCGTCCTTCCGCGATCAGAAGATCAAAATATGCACTGATTTTTTCGGTTACCGTCATGAAGCACCTGTCTACCTATCTATATACCTATAATTATACAACAAATCGTCGATTTTGTCAAGAGGCGGAACAGAGAAAAATGAAAAAATCCCGGGTGAATGGAAAAAGAAAACGTCTTTCCGGTATTCCATGCCAAAATCTTTATTTCTGCAAAAGAGAAAAATCCGGGCTGCCGGAGATTTCTTTTCCAAGACCAAATGGCAACGCTGCATTAACTTTCTCAACAATATTCAGGAAACCATCTTTAAGCGTCTTACTTTTTTAAGGCGCAGATACTTTTTACAGTATGAGCCAGTTATTTAGTTTTACGGGAAGATTTAATAACACTTTGCAAATCAGAAAAATTAGAACGATGGGTAAAACAGTCTGCTGTGAAGGATCGGCTTTCCAGGGAAGGGGAACTGGAATCGCCGGAAGGGGGGATGCTTGCGGTGATGAGGCGAGGAGGCATAAGATTTTTCCGGAGCTGGGGCAAAAAAAATCCCGGCGTCGAACTACTCTCCCACACTCTGTTGTGCAGTACCATCGTCGTGAGGCC